>CAZUER010000128.1:0-10786 GCA_964619345.1 uncultured Desulfohalobiaceae bacterium | reverse complement strand
GGAGGATGAACAGAAGGAATAGATTCAGGGAGATGCGCTGGCAGGATTTCATCGTGTTTTTTGGATCCAGGGCAGATTTCAGGAGATGGATATTATAAGAGATCCTGCCTGGTTGGCAAGGTGCGGGAAAGTGGTCCTGCTGCTTGAGCGTGAATTCTACCGTTTTGGTTCGCGATGACCGGGGATGATATATCGACTGATGGGATGATTCGTCGCTCACTGGTTTCGATACATGCCCTGCGGGTGCACTCAAGCGACGTTCGCTGGCAGGGTTGGGAGTAACAAAAGATCGGTTCGTCGTGAAAACCACTCCTCGCGATGACATTGGATCGGTAAACGCTTGATTTCACTTCGATATGGCCTGCGGCCTACTCAGTACAGGCGATACTTTTTCCGCTGCGCGGAAAACACTTCCACTTCGGGGACGCAGGGCGAATCGGCGCTGAGGGTATTAGCGATGACAGTGGGTGAGGAAAGGCTCTTCGACTGCGGGCGATACATACCCTCCATTTTGTGCGCTGGGTCATTCCCGTGAATCAAAACGTACCCTGGGGCTCCAGGCCGGCCTGGGCCAGAACTTTGTGTTTGATTTCCTCGGCCCGGCTGATGATTTTTTCCTCCTCCATGGTCAGTACCTCACGGTCTCGCATGACGATTTTTCCGTCGATGATCGAGGTCCGGACATCCCGCCCGGCCACTGCCCACACCAGGGCGGAGGCGGGATCGTGCAGCGGCACGGTATGGGGCTGGCGGGAATGGATCAGAATCAGGTCAGCTTTCTTGCCGGTCTCAATGCTGCCCAGGTGGTCCACTTCTCCCAGGGCCCGGGCGCCGTTGAGGGTGGCCATTTCAAGGGCCTGAGCGGTTCCCGGATAAAGGGGGTCTTCCCATGCCGCCCGGTGCAATAAAAGCATGGAGCGCATCTCCCGGAACAGGTCTGCCGTGTTGTTGACGCCCATGCCGTCATTGGCCAGGGTAACGTTTACGCCAGTATGCAGCATGTGGGGTACTTTGGCCACTCCCATGGCCAACTTGGAATTGGTCACCGGGCAGTGAGCAATGCTGGTGCCAGTTTCGGCCAGTTTCTGGATTTCATCCTCATTGAGATAGATGCCGTGGGCCAAAACTGTTTTCGGTCCGAGTAATCCCATTTCGTCTGCAAAGAAGATGGGGCGCTTGTTGTGTTCCCTGAGGGTGAACTCTACATTGCTGGGAACTTCAGACCAGTGGGCGGTGATCCCCACATTGTGTTCCCGTGCGGTGCGGGCTACTTCCTGCAGCAAGTCCACAGAACACCCACCAACCGAACGGGGAGAGATCCAGACTTTCATCCGGCCATCTGTCCGACCGTGCCAGGTGTCAATCAGCTCTCGCGCCTGCTGCATGGATTCCGGACCTGTTTCCCACATCCCTTCGTGCAGGGCAGATTGGTCCAGATCGTAGGCGTTGGTGTCCATTACATACTTGCTGATCACGGCCCGCATGCCGGATTGCACTACTATCTCCGCAATACGGTCGATGCCGTAACGGGGATGGAGGCCGGTACTGATGAAGGATGTGGTCCCGGCCTTGATCATCTCCAGTACACCCAGCTGGGCGCTGGTAAGGGCGTCATCGGCTGTGTAATGTCCCTGGATGGGCCAGGTGTAATTTTTGAGTTTATCCAGGGCTTCGATGTTGTCATAAATGCCGCGCATCATGACCTGGGGAAGATGAAAATGGGTGTTGATCAGGCCGGGGAGGGCGATGTGGTCCCGACCCTCGATGACCTGCTCCGCAGCCGGTAGATCATGCTGGTGTGCTGCGGGGAGAATTTCCTGGATTTTCCCCTGATCGATAAGGATGGCACAGTCTTGGACCACATCCCGGTTTTCGTTCATGGTTATCAGGGTGACGTTTTTGATGAGAATCTCTGCCATAATTTGTTACTCCATAGGGTAGTTGATTTCTTTTTCACTGCCTGCGGGAGGGTTGGGGGTAGGGAAAGCTTCTGCATGGGACAGCCTTTCTTCCTCCTCCCGGGGACGGACTAAAAGAATAATTTACAGTCGGTGAGGTTATTTTTGTAACCTGTGCTTTGTTATAGTATATAATATTATATGTCAGACGTTGGACGTTTAACCAATTATCAAAGGGGAATGCCATGAAACGGGCCAAACCAATTATTGACCAGGTTGTTGAAATCCTGATGGGGGATATCCGCAGCGGGAAATATGACCAGAACCGCCGCTTGCCCTCAGAACAAAAGCTGGCCAACCAGCTGGGGGTGAGCAGAACCACAATCCGGACAGCCCTCTCTAAACTAGAAGGGGAAGGATTAGTAACCCGCCGCCAAGGCGATGGAACTTTTGTCAACCACCATGCCATGGATGAAAGCATCCGCCTGGGAGGAAAGTGGGAGTTCAATTACATGATTGAATCCAGTGGGCGGAAGCTGCGGGTGGAATGTCTGGATCTAAAATTTAAGGAGATAAAAGAGGACCAGGAGTCCTCCTTGGAGCTGGGACCAGACCGGGTAGTGATCGTCCTGGAGCGCTTATTTTACGGCGATGACCAACCATTGATTCATTCCACAAATACCTTCCCGTACGCTCTCTACAACTCAAGCAAGCCCGTGGAGGGTCTGGATCACACTCTCCCGCTGCATGTATTGTTGGAGAGGTATTTCGATGAGCAGATCTCCTACTCGGTTTCGGATATTAAGGCGGTCCTCTCCCAGCCCAATCATCAGGAAACCCTGCAGATCGAACCCGGAACCCCAATTTTTGAATTTCAGGACGTTTTTTACAACGCCCAGGAAGTTCCCCTTATGACTGGCCATAATTATCTAAACGACAAAATATTCCGATTAAAAGTTGCCCAATCCTGGTAATTGCCCATTGATGGAGGAATGGATATGACAAAGAAGGCATTATTGTTCAATGCGGGTCTGGTGACGATGGACCCGAACCTGCGCCAGTTCATACGCGGCGCAATCTTGATTGAAGGAGAACGAATAGCAGATATCGGCAGAAGCGATGATCTGGTCGCAAAGTACGCTGATCAGCATCTAAAGAAGATAGACCTTCGTGGAAGATGGATTCTGCCCGGCCTGGTTAATTCTCACGTGCATTTGTCCCAGCAGCTGGGGAGAGGATTGGGAGACGATGTCGATCTGCTGACCTGGCTCCATGATCGTATCTGGCCTTATGAAAGCAGCATGACCGAAGAAGACAGCTATGTCAGCTCGTTGTTGTGTGGTATCGAACTCATCCGCAGCGGGGTGACCCTCTTTGCCGAACCCGGCGGACAGCATGTCAACGGCATGGGCCGGGCCATCAGCGAATTGGGTATCCGGGGCATGCTGGCCCGTTCTACCATGGATATGGGAGAGGGTTTACCTGCCAACTGGGCGGATTCCACGGATGAAGCCCTGGAGATACAGATTGCAAACTATGAAAATTGGCACGGCAAAGCAAACGGCCGCATTCAGGTCTGGTTCGGGCTGCGGACGATTTTTAATAATTCTGATGACTTAATTGTGCGCACCAAGGAGCTGGCTGATGAGTACGATGTTGGTGTGCACATGCATGTGGCAGAAATCCAGGAAGAGGTGGAATTTGCTAAAGAAACCCGCGGTAAAACAACTGTGGCTCACCTCAATGATCTCGGTGTGTTGGACAACAATTTCCTGGCTGTTCACACGGTATGGCTGACCGATGACGAAGTTCAGATGTTTGCAGATCACGATGTTAAAGTGTCCCACAACCCGGCCGCAGCCATGCGCGTGCTGGGTTTTGCAAAAATCCCGGAAATGCTGGACGCAGGCATTTGTGTAACGGTGGGCACGGACGGCGCGCCGTCCAATAACCGCATGACCTTGATTGATGAAATGTGGCTGACCTCATTGATCCACAAAGGGCGAAAACTGGACCCCACTGTTGTTCCGGCGGAATCCGTGTTGAAAATGGTGACCCGTGACGGCGCCCGTGGCTTGTTGATGGATGACCGGTTGGGCTCGCTGGAAGTGGGCAAAAAGGCGGATCTGGTGGTGATAGATCCCGATACCTCAACGATGCTGCCCATGCACGATCCTGTTGCCAATATGGTGACATCCATGCGCACCGAGAACGTGGAAAGCGTCATGGTGGACGGGCGATGGATCATGAAGGATCGCGACATCCTGGTGGTCAATGAACAGGAAGTCGTCGAAGAAGCCAAACGCAGGGCGGATGCCATCGTCAAACGGGCCGGGATCGAGCTTCCTGACCGTTTTCAAATCATGGATAAGTGACGGTCCTGAGTTGTGAGGTATGTGCAGGAGATTCCCCTGAGTTTAGAGGAGGACGGAATTTGAACGCAGAGTTTGTGGCTCACATGAAGGGGATCACCAAATCCTTCGGGAATGTGGTGGCCAATAAGAACGTCGATTTTGATCTCCTTCCCGGAGAAATTCACGGGCTGGTGGGGGAGAACGGCGCCGGCAAGACCACCCTCATGAATGTGCTCTACGGACTGTATCAACCGGAACAGGGTGAGATTTTCCTGGAAGGAGAAGCAGTTGAAATCAATTCCCCGCATATTGCCATTGAGCACGGGATCGGGATGGTCCATCAGCACTTCATGCTGGTCCCGACATTGAAGGTTATCGATAATATCCTCCTGGGCATGCAGAAAGGCATTCTGGACCGCGAGCATGCCAGAAAGAAGCTGCTTTCCCTGGCAGAAGATTACGGTTTGGATGTCAATCCTGAAGCCTACATCTGGCAGCTTTCGGTAGGGGACCGGCAGCGAGTGGAAATTTTGAAAGCTCTCTATAAAGACATTCAGGTGCTGATCCTGGATGAGCCCACAGCGGTGCTCACCCCTCAGGAGAGCGAAGAGCTTTTCCAGACCATCCGTGAGCTGGTAAGACAGGGTCTCTCTGTAATCTTCATTACCCACCATCTTGAAGAAGCCCTGGAAATTGCGGACCGGATTACCGTGCTGCGGGACGGTGAGGTAATTGACACCCAGGACACCGAAAAGACAACCAAAAGAGAATTGGCTTCACTTATGGTAGGCAGGGAAGTACTCTTTCGACTGACGCGGGAACCTTATCCCGAACAAGAGCGGAAAGAAATCCTGCGGGTGGAGAACTTGTCTGTGCGGGGAGATCGGGGCACTCCGGCCGTGGATGATGTCTCCTTCACAGTCGACAGCGGCGAAATTGTCGGTCTGGCGGGCGTAGATGGGAACGGCCAGAGCGAACTGGTCCAGGCTTTGACAGGACTTCGAGCCGTTGACAGTGGCGGCTTTTACCTGGACGGCAGGGAATTGACCCAACGATCCCCCCGGGAGATCCTGGAGCGGGGGGTAGGGCATATCCCGGAAGATTTTGATCATGCCCTGGTAGAAAACTTTTCGTTGATCGAGAACCTGATGCTGGACCGTCATTACGTGGAACCTTTTTCCCGCCGGGGCATCCTGAGACAGAACACCATGGCGGAGGATGCCCGCCAGTTGATTAAACAGTTCGATGTACGCACCCCGAATGAAAAGGTACAGGCCAAAACACTCTCCGGCGGTAACAAGCAGAAGCTGGTTGTGGCTCGAGAAGTGTCGCGGGATCCCCGCTTATTGATCGCGGCTCATCCCACGCGCGGTCTGGATATCGGCGCAGAGGAATATGTCCGCAACAAGCTGTTGGAATGCCGCCACCAGGGGATGGCAATTTTCCTGGTGTCCACTAAGTTAGATGAAATTATGAGCCTGAGCGACCGGATCCTGGTCATAGCCAGAGGCCGTTTGATGGGCGAGGTTTCGAGAGAAGAAGCGGATGTGCGGGAGATTGGATTGATGATGGCAGGAGACGAATCACGATGAGTAAAGAGGGCAAGATGATCCATTCCCCCCTGACAAACTTGAAGGAAAAATGGGCTGGAATGGACTTGACCACAGGCGTGAAGACGACCTTGATCGTTTTTCTGGCATTCACGATTGGGGGAGTGATCATCTTGCTGATTGGAGCGAATCCATTTTTGGCTTACGGCGTGCTGCTGGATGCTGCCTTTGGAGATGTAAATGGGTTCGCGGAAACGATGGTCAAAGCCTCGCCGCTTCTATTTGCCGGTTTAGGCATCGCTGTGGCTTACCGGGCAAAATTCTGGAACATCGGCGCTGAGGGTCAGATCATTGCTGGGGGGATTGCCTCCGCCTTGGTGGGGATATTTATCACTGGGTTGCCCGCCGTCATCCACCTTCCCCTGACAATGCTGGCCGGGGCGGTGGGCGGTGCACTGTGGGGATTAATCCCCGGCCTGCTCAAGGCCAAACTTGATGTTAATGAGGTTATTACCACCTTGATGCTGAACTATGTCATGATTTATCTCTCAGCGTATCTGGTGCATGGGCCCATGCGGGATCCGACCAGCGGGATTACGATTTCCCCACAGCTCCAGCCCCAGGCCTGGTTGCCCACAGTTATCCCCCGCACCCGCTTCCATGCCGGGATTCTGGTGGCGATTGCAGCTGCCATAGTGATGTGGTTTGTGCTCCAGAAAACCATCATCGGTTACCAGATCCGCACGGTGGGAGAAAATGAGAAGGCAGCCCGGGTGGGCGGTATTTCCGTCTCCAGGACCATTATCCTGACCATGGTTTTCAGCGGGGGGTTGGCTGGATTGGCGGGTGCGGCTGAGGTGGCCGGCGTCCAGCACCGGTTGGTGGAGGGCTTCTCTCCGGGGTATGGGTATCTTGCCATTGCGGTTGCCCTGTTGGCTAACTTGAATTCACTTGGCGTGATTTTTTCCTCGGTTCTGTTTGCTGCCCTGCTGAACGGAGCAGATGCCATGCAGCGTGCCGCTTCTGTTCCCGTTCCGGTCATTAACGTCATCCAGGGTTTGGTAATTTTCTTCATTGCGCTGCGTTTTATCAAGCAGCAGAGGGAAAGCTGATGCTGGAACAGATTTTTACGGTAAGTTTCTTGGTTGGATTTTTGGCAGCCACTTTGCGTACCATGGTACCGATCCTGGTTACTGCCCTGGGGGAGATGGTTTCTGAGCGGTCGGGCATCATGAACCTGGGGATTGAAGGAATCATGATCGTGGGGGCCTTCGCGGGATTTTATGCTGCCTTTCAATCCGGCAGCCTGGGGATCGGTTTTATGGCGGGAGGCTCGGCAGGCATGCTGCTGGGATTGGCAATGGGGATTGCTGCCGTGCGCTACTATGCCAACCAGATCGTTGCCGGGGTCGGGATCTGGATCTTCAGCCAGGGAATAAGCAGTTTATTGAGCCGGTCCCTGTTTGGCGTGGTCGATACCCGGCCCACTGTAAGCACCCTCCAGCCCATTTCAATCCCCGTCCTGTCCCGGATCCCCATCCTGGGAGAAGTGCTCTTCGAGCAGGATATATTTGTCTACCTGGTGATCCTGGCAGTACCGCTGGTGGCATTCTTTTTCAAACGCACTTCGTGGGGAATCAATATTGATACCGTAGGCGAACATCCCCGGGCGGGGGATGCGGCCGGGTTGAATGTGGGCTTGATTCGCTATCTGTGTGTCTCCTTCGGTGGTCTGCTGGCCGGTCTGGGCGGCGCTTACCTTTCCCTGGGTTTGTTTGGTCTGTATACCAATGACCTTTCTGTGGGCCTGGGATGGATGGCCATTGCAGTTGTGGTCTTCGGGAAATGGCGGCCGTGGGGGCTCGTGGGCGGGGCAGCCATATTTGGCGCCGCAAAGGCGCTGCAGTTTCGTCTGCAGGCTTTGGATTTTCCCCTCCCGTACCAATTCTTGTTGATGATGCCCTTTGTGGTGACATTAATATTTGTGGTCTTTTTTGTGCGGGGGGAAAGCGGTCCTTCGGCCTTAACCCAGCCCTATCGCCGGGCGGAAAATTGATGAGGAAGGTAAAGAAATGATTGATTTATTGATTAAGAACGCGTCCGTGATTACTGTTGATCCACAACGCCGAATTTTTTCCCGGGGCGCGGTGGCCGTTCAGGGCCAGAAAATCTCTGCTGTGGGACCATCGGATCAGATTGAGAAAAACTATTCAGCCCGTCGGGTAATCGATGGCCGCGGCAAGATCCTCATCCCGGGGTTGATCAACTGCCATATGCATCTGCCCCAGGTCATGATGCGCGGTGTGAGCGACAATGTGGATGTGATGGATATCCTGACGGAGTACATCTGGCCCATTCAAGGGTATTACTCAGAGGAGGACGCCCTGTTGAGCGCAAAACTGGGCTTGCTGGAAATGATTAAGTCCGGAACAACCGCTTTCATCAGCACCGGCCTACATCCCCGGTACGGGATTGATGGCATTGCCCGGACCATGCTGGATTCCGGTATCCGGGGGGTGATAAGCAAGTATGTTATGGATGCCTCCGGTTATGCCACAGATGACACCGCCCTCCATCCCGGGATGTGGGAGCGGGGACAGGAATCAATGCAGCAGGCAATCGCTATGATTGAGAAATGGCATGGAGAGGGCGAGGGAAGGCTGCAGGGCTGGTTTTCTCCCCGCTCTGTAGGCGGTGTGTCGGTGGAACTGTTCCGGGAAATCAGCCGCCTGGCAGAGGAGATGGGCGTAGGCATCACCACTCACTGGGCTGAGATCCAGAACAACGTGGATTTTACGGTGGACGAGTACGGCATGCTGCCGGCGGAGTTTGCGGAACATGTTGGGATGATGGGTGAAAACGTCACCCTGGCTCATGGGATTTGTTTTGAGGATCACGAGCTGGACTTACTGGCGAAATTTGGCACTAATATATGCCACTGCCCGGTGTGCAATATGAAGTTGGCTATGGGTGCGGCCAAGGTGCCTGCCATGCTGAAAAAGGGCGTGAATGTGTGTCTGGGGAACGACGGCATGATTGACAACAACACGGCGGATATGTTCCGGGAAATGCGCACAACGCTGCTCCTGCAGCGCAATGCCCACGGGGATCCTGCCTTTCCCACAGCAGCGGAAGCTCTGGAGATGGCCACCCTGGGCGGGGCAAAAGCCATAATGGCCGAAGATCAGGTGGGATCTATTGAGGAAGGGAAACACGCCGATTTGATCCTGATTGATGCCCGGAAACCCCATCTGCAGCCGGTTCATGACCCGCTTTCGGCCGTTGTTTGGACGGCAAATGGCAGTGATGTGGAGACCGTAATTATTGATGGAAAGATCGTCATGGAAGAACGCAACGTGTTGACCATGGATGAAGAGCAAATCATCGAGGAGGTGAAAAGACGAAAAGATAAGATCCTTGAGCAATGTGATGTATCACCACAAATTGTTTGGCAGGCAAGTTAAGATCTGCCTGAGATTCAGGTATAAAGGAGTAGAGGAATGAATAAGATGCGAATTGTTGGCTTGATTACGATGGCCGCAGTGCTGGTTCTTTCAGCCTGTGGTGGTCTGGCGGACACACCGGCGGACGAAGAAACGATTCAGGTCGCACTGGTCTTGGATGGAAAGATTGACGACATGGGATGGAACCAGGCCGGTTACGAGGGCTTGAAACAGGCTGAGTCTGAACACGGCGTAGAGATTGCCTATTCAGAGGAAGTTCCTATCCCCGACTTTGAAAAGGCTCTTCGTGATTATGCGTCCCAGGGTTATGACATGATCATCTGTCACAGCTCGATTGCCAAAGATGCGGTGATGAACACAGCCAATGACTATCCGGATATTGCCTTCCTGTGGACGGATGGTGATGAAACCCTGGACAACCTGGCTGTTATCCGACCCTTAGCCCATGAGGCTTCTTACCTGGCCGGGATGCTGGCGGGTGAAATGACAGAGACTAATACAGTGGGTATGGTAGGTGGGATTGATATCCCCAGCACCCATAGAAGTTTTGCGGCCTTCGAAGCTGGATTGAAGGACGTCAACCCGCAAGCCGAACTGTTGGTGAACTGGATCGGCAGTTTCCTGGATGTGTCAGCCGGTAAAGAAGCCGCTCTGTCTCAGATTGAATCTGGTGCGGATGTGATCTTCGGTAACGGCGACGGTCAGAACATCGGCGTTTTGCAGGCTGCCAGCGAAGAAGAGGTCCTGGCCATAGGGGCTGTGCGTGATCAGTTTGAGGTTGCACCTACTGTTGTGCTGACCAGTGTGGAGTGGGGCTTCAAAGACGGCATTTCCAGTGTTGTCGGTGACTTTGTAGATGGGAATTTTGAAGGAAAAGTTTACGAGATCAGCCTGGAAGAAGGCGCGGACCTCTCGCCCTATCACGATAATGCGGATTTGATTCCGGAAGATGTCAAAACCAAGATTGAAGAAAAGAGAGAGGAAATCCTATCCGGTGAGTTTGAAGTTCCGAACATTGCTTTTGAGGAGTAAACAGAGCTAAAAACTGACCCGCAGTTGGTAGAGATGAAAAGGGACTGTCTTGCCCGCAGTCCCTTTTTTCTTTAGGTGGGTAAAAACCCGGTGTTTTTAAGTGATGTGATTGATGGGATAATCTTTAAGATTGTCGATATGCGGATGTCAGCACCAAATAAGGGTCATTGCGAGAAACGCAGTGACGAAGGAATCTTTTGTGTGATGGGGGGAATGGATATTATGGGGATTGCTCTTCGACTTCAGCCCTGCAGGCTTCTGCTCTGGAAGGATATGTTTCTCGAGATGACAGTCAATTGGAAGATCGTGATGACGGACACCAGGGGGTGGTAGAGGGGAATCCTTGCATAGCTCTACAAATGGAAGGTGGGTCTGGGATTTATAGGCCGCGGCCCGGGGTTGGACAGGCGCAGCAAGGATCCCTCACTTCGTTCAGGATGACAACGCTGCGGGGGATTCTATTTGCTGCCCCGTTTTTTCTGGTTAAT
>CAZUER010000127.1:0-11096 GCA_964619345.1 uncultured Desulfohalobiaceae bacterium | reverse complement strand
TATACCTGTCTGTCGGAGGAATGCTATGCCATATCTCGATCAGATTCAATTGTCCGGGAAAAGAGTTTTGGTTCGCTCGGACCTCAATGTGCCCATTGAAGAAGGAACCATTCGGGATGATAACCGAATTCGGGCTTCCCTGCCCACCTATGAGTATATCCTGAACCAGGGTGGAAGTCTGGTTGTATGTTCTCACCTGGGAAAACCCAAAGGCCAGGAAGATCCTTCTTTGTCTTTACAGCCTGTGGCCAAAAGACTGCAGGAGCTCTTGGGCCGGGAGATCCAAATGGCCCCGGATTGTGTAGGAGATGAGGTCCAAAGTATGGCCGAGGGTTTACAGCCCGGCCAAATCCTTATGCTGGAGAATCTCCGCTTTCAGCCGGGTGAAACCAAAAATGACCCCGATTTCAGCAGACAACTGGCTTCCCTGGCCGAAGTCTACGTTGACGACGCCTTTGGAGTGGTGCACCGGGCCCATGCTTCAGTGGTGGGGGTGACCGAGCACGTCCAGACCGTCTGCGCCGGGCTCCTTTTGCAAAAAGAGATTGAATATCTGGGCAAGGCCCTGCTCGATCCCGACCACCCTTTTGTCTTAGTGGCCGGAGGGGCCAAGGTGTCTACAAAATTGGGCATACTGACCAATCTGTTAGACAAGGTTGACCGAATTATTGTCGGTGGGGCCATGGCCAATACTTTCCTGCGCAGCATGGGAGTATTGGTCGGCAGCTCAAAAGTGGAAGAGGACCTCGTTGACCAGGCTCTGCAGACCATGCAAGAGGCAAGATCCAAAGGGGTGAGCTTCTATCTGCCGGTGGATTGCTTGACCGGCACCGACCTCAAGGCTGCTCAACCCAGCGGAGTGTATCCCTTTCAAGATGTACCGGACAAGGAAATGATCCTGGATATCGGGCCGGCCACCCATACCCTGTTTGCCGAAGTGCTCCGGGATGCTCAGACTGTGATCTGGAACGGCCCCATGGGCGCTTTTGAGAATCCGAGTTTTTCCCAAGGTTCCGTAGGCATGGCCCAATCCGTGGCCAAGGTGGACGGCTTGACCATTGTCGGTGGTGGAGATACCGACTCCCTGGTCCATACCTGTGGCCTGGTCGACTCCATGAGTTTCATCTCCACCGGCGGAGGCTCTTTTCTGGAGTTTTTGGAGGGCAAGAAGCTGCCCGGAATCAAGGCCTTGGGCCTATAGCCAGGAGGTGAGAATGGATATGAAACTGTGTATGGCCGCCAACTGGAAAATGCATAAGACTCAAGCTCAGGCCAGGGAAACAGCCGCCAACCTGGTCAAAACCCTGGGCCCCACCCTGCCCTCAGATCGCGAGGTGCTCATTATCCCCCCGTTCACCGCTTTGCAGGCCGTGGGGGATGAAATCCAATCCCTGCCCGGATACTTTGTAGGGGCCCAGAATTTCTATCCTGCCGATCATGGGGCATTTACCGGGGAAATCAGCCCGGATATGCTTCTGGACCAGGGCTGTTCCTTCGCTCTGGCCGGACACTCCGAACGCCGTCACGTTCTGGGGGAAAGCAATGAGTTTGTGGGCCAAAAGATCCGTTTTGGCCTGGATAAGGGCCTTGGTATGATTTTATGCATCGGAGAAACCCTCACCCAGCGCGAAGACGGACGACTAAAGAACGTTTTGACCGATCAACTGAGCGCTGCATTATCCGGCCTGCAGGGTTCCAACCTGGCGGACAAGCTCCTTGTGGCCTATGAGCCGGTCTGGGCTATCGGCACAGGCAAAGTGGCCCAACCGGATGACATCGCCCAGGCCCATGCCTTGGTCCGCCAGCAACTGGAGGCCCTGCTGCCTCAAGCCAGCCAGGCGGTACGTATCCTGTACGGAGGCAGTGTCAAGCCGGATAATATCGGGCAAATCATCGGTATTGACAATGTGAACGGAGTCCTGGTAGGAGGTGCAGGTTTGGAGGCGGAAAGTATGGCCAAGATCGTCATGGGCTGATAAAGTCCTGGCGGGGCAAAGCTGACTCCATAACCTTTTGCCTATACACATTAACATACAATTGTGACTTCTTGGGGAGATTTTTAGAGTGGACACCCTTATCCTCACTATCCATGTCATTGCCTGCATTTCCCTGATCGTCCTGGTGCTCATGCAATCCGGGGCCCAGGGAATGGGCGTTATCTTCGGCGGATCGAGCTCCTCCCTGTTTGGAAGCAGCGGGGCCGGTGGATTGCTGACCAAACTTACCGTGGGAGTTGCCGTGGTTTTCTTCGTCACCTCCCTGTCCTTTACTTACATGGATGCCAGCAAACGGGCTGCCCCCCCTCCTTCGGTGGTCTTAGAAGAAGAGCAACCGCAACAACAACCCCAGGCCCCGGCCCAGCAGCCGGGAAGCGAAGAAAATACCTCGGAAGAAAATGCCCCGGAATAAACCGCTGGACAGTTCAAAACATATCGGATAAATTTTTATTGGTTGAGCCGAGGTGGTGGAATAGGTAGACACGCTATCTTGAGGGGGTAGTGGGCAACAGCCCGTGAGGGTTCGAATCCCTCCCTCGGCACCATAAGATTCCAAACAGAAAAGGCAGGTTTTAAAACCTGCCTTTTCTGTTTGGAATTTGTTGAAGGCAAAGCTGAACAAATCCTCAGCAGGTTAAATGAAAGCCTGCGCACACATCCTCCCCCTTATCCAGAAGGCGATTGAAAACCTCAACCGCCTCCTGAGTTGGTTTCTGAATGAGCTCAACTCCCAAGGCCTGGAGATGTTCCTGCAGTTCCCGGGAGGCCTTCATTTGTCCCGGCTGTCCCTGGCCCAGAATAACTGCTTTCGGTTTGTGCCCCAGGATGGCATCCAGGTCTTTGACCTGGACCACATGCCCCTGCTTCCGCCACCAGGGCGAAACCAGCCTCTCCCGGCAGATAAGCACGTCGTCGGTAAACACCCGTCCCTGAATGGTCATTCGGCCGAAAGAATATTGTTCAATCATAATCCTTACCAACTGTCCCACTCTCGTTCCTTGTGAACGGACCAAATATGTCGATACGTACCGTACCTGGAGCTCCTTGTGACATCAGCCGCAGTTTGCAGACCAATCACCCCAGCTCATGCACCTGCCCCAGATTCAGCTCCCGGACCACGTCCGCCACCTGGCGGTGGTGTGAAAACAAAAGGACCTGGTTCTTCTCCCCCAGCCGGGCCATGGCCTGAAGGGCGGCCCGTACCCGCTCCTCGTCGAAGTTGACCAGGATGTCGTCGACGATAAAGGGCATGGGCTCACTCTTCTCCAGGCGGTGTTCCAGAGAGGCCAGACGAAGGGCCAGATAGAGCTGATCCCGGGTCCCGTCGCTCATGCCCTCCACCTGGACCCGGTTTCCATCTTCCCGCAAGCCGACGATGACCTGTTCGCCTCGATCATCCAAGTCTGTGCGCAGACCTTGAAAAGATTCAAGGGTCAGCTCCCGGAAGTAGCGGGCGGCCAGAGCCAGGACCGGGTCCTGATTTTCAGCCCGATAGCGCTCAATGGCCTCTTCCATGACCGTTCCCGCCAGCCGCAGGCGGGTAAAGCGTTCGGCCTGACGTCGGATCACGGCCAGGACCTCTTCGGCCTGTTCCGCTTTCCTGGCCGCCTCATCTCTGCCGTCCATATCCCGGAAAGCCTTTTTCAGCTCCCCGACATTCCGGCTCTGGTCCTCAAAACGCTCTTCCAGACTGTCGAGCTCCTCGTCAACTTCCTGCAGTTTGACCACCAGTGAATCGGGATCAATGGACTCCACTTCGGTCATCAGATCCTGCAGGCTGTGAGCAGGGGCGATCTCCTGCAGGCTGGCTTTCTCTGCAGCCACTTTGTTCTGCAATTCCTGCTGCCAAAGCCATTTTTTCTCCACAGCTTCCAATTCATCGTGTTCCCGGCATCCTGCCAGACTGCACAGCTCACTGAGTTGGGACCTGGCATGTTCGCGATCAGCCTTTGCCGCCTGGATCTCATCCTCAGTCTTTACAATGCTTTCCTGATAATTTTCCAAAGTGGTTTTGTTGGCTTGGGCCCGGTCCAGCAAACCATTGAGGTTCTCTACGGCCTGATCTACCGGCAGATTGCTGAGCTCCGGAGCCACCCGCTGCAACAGGATGTGGACATCTTTGGTCAGCTCACTCCCATCCTGATCAATGCCCTGGATGCGTTGCCTGTATTCGGCCGCATTTTGCAAGTGTTTGAGACACGCATCCAGATCTTCAAAAAAGTCGGCCACGCCTTCTGGACTTTCCGATTCCGGCAGCCCCAGCCGGGACATATAGCCCCCCCACCTCTCCTGCCAAGCGGTCAGGGCCTGATCTGCATCATACGCCCGTTTTTTGGCCTGCTCCAGATCCCTCTCCAGACGTCTGATGGTCTTGTGCAGGGTTGTACGTTCGTGGGCTGTGCGCTCAATGTCTTCCCGTGTCTTTTGGGCTTTCTTCAGAACCGGAGCCAGAATCTGTCCTGAGGGTGGAGCTGCTCCGAAATCCGCCAGGGCCTTTTCCAAAGCTTGCCGGGCTGCCGCCCTTTTCCCTTGGAGTTCAGAAATTGCAGCCGCATTGTCCACTATTTGCCGGGCCGTAACCCGCCACTGACTGATCCTGCCCTGCCAATCGGACATCACCTCCGGGGTGTCCGGCTCAATCCGGCTTGCTTCCCAAGCCTGCCTCCAGCGGGCCTGGAGCTTCTGCCATTTGACGGACAGACCAGCCTCAGCTCTTTCCAGCTCCTCCCACTGCCCCTGGGCCAGCGCCAGCTCCGCCTCCAGCCTGGCCTTTTCATGCACCCTGGAGCTCTCCCAGCGCAGGCGGTCGGCCGTGTGATCTGCAGTATAAACAGCATGTTCATAGGCCTGGTCCAAAGCGAGATCTGCCGCATACTCCCTGGTTTCCAGCTCCACATCCCGGCCTTCGATCCATTTGCGGCGAATCAGGGACCATCCCTTTTCCCGCCAGGCCCTTTGGACTTTAAGATCCTCCTCTGAGGGAACATCTCCGGCCAGCTCCTGGGTCTGCATCTCCTTATGCAGCCCGTCCAAGGTTTTCTTCACCTCAGCCTTCTTGTGGGCAACGTCCCGGCCTTCGTGCTCCAGGGACTCCCACTCTTTCTTGAACTGCCGAACTGCGGATTCCAGGGGCAAGGGCAGACTGAGGAGCTCCTCCGGACTGCCCTTCCACAACCCCAATTGGTGCAGACCGGCGGAAAAAGCATCGTTGTCCCTGGCTGCCTGGGCCATATGTTTATCCAAGGTTGTATCCACATCACCCAGGAGAACGGCTTCATCAATGGCCTGACCCAAGGCCGCATGGTCCCTGTCTGCAGGTAAAGCCTCCAATTCGTCCCTTTTCGTTTTCAGCTCCTCCTGGATGGACTGCACAGCCTGGACACTGTCCCGCTGCTCTTTGCTGAACACATCCAGCTTCCGGCCATGGGCCAGTATCTCCCGGCGCAGGGAGAAAAGATCGTGCAAAACGTCATCCTGGCCTGGTTCCAGGTCCGGGCGTATGCGGCGCAAGATAGCCGCTGCCGCAGCCTGTTTCTCCAGCCGGGTTTCCTCTAGCTTGCGGCGATCCTGCATGCCTTTGCGATAGGCACCCAGGCGCTGATGCAGGCCAGATATGGTATCGGCCTGATCCAAGAGCTCGGTATTTACTTCGATGGCCTCTTTCCTGGTCTGTATCTCAGCCCAGCGCTTGTTGGCCATGGACAGCGTTTTTTCCGCTTGGCGCAGCAACTCCTGATTCTCTCGCCTCCGAGCTGCAAAATCATCCGGCAGCCAGGGAACAGGCCCCAGGCTATCCAACTGGGCCTGGGCTTCCCGCAGCCTGGCCAAAGGTCCCAGGGCCTGCTGCTGACGCTTCAAGCGCTGCTCTTCTTCCTGGACCTCTTTTTTCCTGCTCCTGACCTTTTCCAGGTCCTTTTCCGCCTGCCGCAGGGTACGTTCCTGCTCTTTCCAGGTGTGACTGGACAGAGCGGCCTGATTGATTTCCTTTTTCAGCTCCTTGTACCGCTTCAAGGCCGCATTGAGTTCAGGCTTTGATCCCTGGGGCTTGAAGATGCCTTTGCTTTCCTCATTCAGCTCGTTCAGAATGCGCTCCACGGATGCGATACCAGTTCCGGCCGAAAAAAGGGTGGTTCCGGCGCTGCCCTTTTCCTGCATAATGGCCGTTCCCCCCTGAATCAGCCCGGCATGGTCCAGGCCGAACAAGGCCTCAAAGGTGTCCCGGTCCAGGCCCTGCAGCCAGGCCCGGATCCGACCCTCATCCAGGACGTTGCCCTCTGGGTCAAGAACGCTCCCTTTCCGTTTTTTGCGCCGGGAAAAGGTCAGTTCCTCCCCATGGCTGTGGACCAGGATGCCGGAGACCAAGAGCCGGTCGTTGGTATGCACAAAATTGTCCCCGGTTCTTTCCGGAAATCCGAACAACCAGGCCTTCAGGGCGCGCAAGGTGCTGCTCTTTCCAGATTCATTCGGACCATACACGACATGCAGCCCGGGAAGAAAACCGGAAAAATCCAGTCCGGTTTCGGTAAACGGACCAAAGGCCTGCAAGTGAAAACCCTTGATGATCATGAACCTCCCCCCCGGCGCAACAGACGACTGCGCAAGAGCTCTTTGACCTCGTCCTGAATGTGCTGCATGACAGCGGGATCGCTGGGATCAAAGGCCTCATCTCCACTCTTCACTTCCGGGGGGAGCTTGGAGAGCATATCGGCCAGCTCCGGTATCTGCTCCGGACTGGATGCTGACAGGCGCAAATCCTGGATGGCTTGGAAAAGACCGGCCAAGGGGGAATCCGGATCCAAATTCCGGGAGGGATCAAACTCAGGCCGGGTGCGCAAACGGATCTTCTCCAGCCACACATCACCAAGACCTGCCGCCCGGGTCCGGCATTCCTCGTACACCAGATCTTCCTCATCGTGCAGCCAGTTGTGCATGCTTGTCTGGCCGGTGAGCTCCAGACGCACGGCCACCGGACGCCCCTGTCCGGCCACTTGGGCCGATTCCAGGCTCCGGCTGACCGCGGCCCAGACCTGCTCCGGCCCCTCGCACCCCTGTAAATCTACAGAGCACAGCTGCCAGCGGAGCACATCCAGGTCCCTGTGGGCTACATCCTCTACCTGTCCGCCCCGAACCCGGACCACAGTGCACCCCTTGGGCCCCTGCTCCCGGATATGCCGTCCCTGCGTGGCTCCGGAAAAGACGATCCATGGGTCCCTGGCCACAATCTCCCGCTGGTGAACGTGGCCCAAGGCCCAGTAGTCATAGCCTTTGGAAACCAGGATATCCATACTGGTTGGGGCGTAGGGTTCATGACCGGTCCGCCCGGTCAAGGCGGTGTGCAAAAGGCCGATATTGAAACAATGCCCATCAGCTAGAGGGTACGCAGAGGCCAAGTCCTCCCGGATCTCCCGCTTGGTGTAGCTCTGGCCGCAAACTTTTACCCCCAGGTCCTCCAAATGCAAGATCTCCGGTCCATTGCGACTGAAGATGTGCACATTGTCCGGAGGGCTCAGGTTCTTGCCGATGGTACTGGTTGCATCGTGGTTTCCGGTGACCACAAAAACCCGGATTCCGGCCTCCCCCAGCCGGCCCATGCGCTGGGCAAAGAACAGGGCGGTGTTGAAGTCCTTCCAGGGCCCATCGAATATGTCCCCGGCCAAAAGGACAAAGGCCGCCTGTTCAGAGACGGCCAGGTCTACAAGATTGTCCAGGGCCCGGCGGGTGGCTCCCCGGATCTGCTCCACCGGAGCATCCGGATAGGTCTCCAGACCGGTCAGGGGACTGTCAAGATGCAGATCCGCAGCATGGATGAAGGTGAAAGAGGACATAGGAGATATCGGGTATTTTTTGTATAAAAAAAGGGCTTAGATGTTCTGGAGGACGCGGTGACCCTCAACCGATGTCTATTTTTCCTGAGCCCGATGACCTGGCATGACGAGAATAAGTGAATTTTGCTCGGAATTCAAGGGCGAGTCTGTTACTCTCCCGCAAGTATATTGCCCTTGCCCTGCTTCTCTGGCATGATAAAAACATACTCACCCACTTTATGGAGGAACCATGAGCGACACCGCCTCAGTCATAGACCTCTACGACAGGCTCCTGGCTGCTGAGGATGAGCGAGCCAGGGCCAAAATCATCGCCAGCGCCTTTGAACGCCTGGAGGACCGCTATCCAGAACTCAAAGATATGGCCACAGCCAGTGGAGTCCGGGAATCAGAGCTTCGCTTGCAAAAAGAGATTGAGCTAACTCGACTTCGCATTGAAGAAGTTCGGGCTGATCTGAGCAAGGAAATCGAACAGGTCCGGGCTGACCTGAGCAAGGAAATAGCCCACTGCAAACACGATATCCTGCGTTGGACTGTTGGTCTGCTCTTCGCCCAGCTGATCACCATCCTGGCTGCCCTCATCGGGATCAACTTCATGTAAAAATTTGGTGCTGACTTCTTCAGCACCAAATTTTTACCGGGGCTGACTCAAGACTCCCCTCACTTCCCTACCACCCGATCCAGAAAGGCCTGTCTGTTCACTATGACCCGTTCATGAGTTCCCTGGCCGATGAGCTCGGTTTCATCCCAGGCCTGGACCGCAAAGATCAGCTTTTTCCCCTTGACTTCGGTCAATTCGGCCTGGGCCTGAACTCTTTTGCCCTTTGGAGTGGCCGCCAGGTGGGAAATATCCAGCCTGATGCCCACCGAACTCGTATTCGGATCCAGAGCCTCTCGGACGCAGTCAACCGCAGCCTCCTCCATCAGGGCGGCCATAATCGGCGTAGCCAAAACCGGTAAGTCCCCGCTGCCCACCTGATCAGCTAGGTCCTGGGGTTGCACGGTCTTGTCCGCCCGGCCAGTCAGACCAACATGAAGATTTGATACAGTCATATTCCACCTCTCAAGGTATTATATTTTGCAATCTTTTTCGGCATTTTGGATCACGTTTTCCTATTTGACCCTGGCCTTGAGTCCGGAAATACTCATCCTGTGAACCCTTCAGAAAAACCAGAAGGAGAGGGCCGGCTTGAAGGATAAAGCCACCTTACCCGACCATACCTTATATATTTTATATATTCAGGAGCTTTTGCATGAATGAGATCACTTTGAACTGCCAAGGACTTGCCTGCCCTCAACCGGTCATACGATGCAAAGATACCATTTCCCAATCCAAACCAGACAGCTTGAACGTTCAAGTGGACAATGAAGCGGCCAAAGAGAATGTGACCCGCTTTCTTACCTCCCAGGGCTACCACATTCAAGAGGTCCGGGAAAAGAACGATATATTTGAACTTATCGCTGCACATGCGGACCCAGACATTTCCCGGGCCAACAAACCAGAACCCGAAGCCCAGGCCCACCATTTTCAGGGCCCGGAATTCAGGGGAGACGATAAACTGGCCCACCTGGTGTTCATAACCTCCAACGTTATCGGTCACGGAGACGACGAGCTGGGGCAAAAACTCATGCTCAACTTTATGGCCACCCTTCCGGAAATCGGCCCCTCCTTGTGGCGTATTTTGCTCTTAAACAGCGGGGTCAAACTGGCTGTGGCCGGTAGTCCGGTTTTAGAACACCTGCAAAAGCTGGAGCAAAACGGAGTCTCTATCCTGGTCTGCGGAACCTGTCTGGATTTTTTCGATCTTCTAAACCAAAAGCAAGTGGGGCAGACCACCAATATGCTGGATGTAGTCACCAGCTTGCAGCTGGCTGACAAGGTGATCAAGGTCTGATGACTGGTTTCGGCCGGCAGAACCGCCCTGCGCATGAATCCGGGTGCATTCTGAAGAGGCTTGACCCGGCACTCACTGGTAGAAGAGACTTTTGTAGTTTGCAGTGACGCTTACAATGACATTCAAACCTCAAGTGAGTGCCGGCCTACGCAAAAAACACGGGCCGGATGGAACCGAACATCCTTGTCCAAGCGGCTGGTCCTCTTCTGCTTTGATCCGGGTTGTCAAACGAACTTTACACAAGAGATTGACATCAGGTGCATGGCGGGTTTGAATGTGATCCATGCACGATAACGCCTCCTCCCCGACCATGCGCCTGAATAAGGCCATTGCCGCTTCTGGCCTGTGCTCCAGGCGTAAGGCGGACGAGCTCATCGCCCAGGGCCGGGTCTCGGTCAATGGTCAACTAGTCCAGGACATGGGTCGACAGATCGATCCTCAAGCTGATCGAATCTGGGTGGACGGCCGCCTGCTTTCACCTGGTCGTTCGGCCCAATCCGGCCATGTCTATATTCTCCTTCACAAACCAGTCCAGGTGGTGTCCACTGCCAGCGACCCCCAGGCCAGGACCACGGTCATGGACCTTTTGCCCCCTCCATATCGTCAATGCCGGCCTGTACCTGCGGGTCGGCTGGATTATTTTTCTGAGGGCCTCCTCATCTTAACCACTGACGGTGAGCTGGTGTACCGCCTGACCCATCCCAAATGGCATGTAACCAAACTTTACAAAGTTCTGGTCCGGGGCAAGGTAACTGAGGCAAAATTGCTGCGCATGCAGCAGGGCATGCACTTGGCTGAAGGGGAGCACTTAGCCCCGGTCCAGGTAACGGCCGATCAGGCCGAAAACGACACCACCTGGCTGTCCATGACCCTCATCCAGGGCATAAATCGCCAAATCCGCCGCATGTGCCGGGATCTGGACCTGACCATCTTGAAGCTGATCCGGGTTCAGGAAGGACCCATCTCCCTTGGCAACTTGCCCGCCGGCCACATGCGCGTACTTTCTGCGGAGGAAGTTTTCTCCCTGCGGTCACAAGTTGGACTCAATATGTAATTTCCCGGAAGCGCTAGTGCCTTGACAGATCTCATATGTCGCAAAAAGAACCCTCCCCTGGCCCCTCCCTCCCGCCTGAAAGACAGGCGGCAAGGAGGGGAAACAAGAGGGGGCCCCTTCCTTACGTCTGAAAACAGGCGGCAGGGAGGGGAATCAGAGAAAAGAAAGGTTTTGTACCGATACCTGACAGTACATATATGACGCTGTACTATGATAGACGGGACTGCAAAAAGTCGTCTTACGTTCATTAGCGATAAAATTTGAAGGTATAATGCTTTGTTTTTACTGACCTCTGACTTCTGATCACGCCATGGCGTGACTGACCTCT
>CAZUER010000126.1:0-11178 GCA_964619345.1 uncultured Desulfohalobiaceae bacterium | reverse complement strand
CCCTGTGGGACGATTTCCAATGGTTCGGGCCTCCGATCATGATCCTGGCTGTGGCCACCATGATTTACGGCTCTCTTTTGACCCTGGCCCAAACGGATATGAAGCGTATCCCGGCCTGTTCTACTATCAGCCAAACCGCCTATTCCATGCTGGGCATCGGAGCCTTGACCGCAACCAGTATTGAAGGGGGGCTTTTCTTTTTCTTAAGCCATATCATGGGCAAGACGGTCTTCTTTTCTACTTGCGGAATTGTGGTCTACACCACGCATATCAGGGATTCTCGCCTGCTGGGCGGCCTGGCCACCAAAATGCCTTTTACCGCCCTCCTGTTCCTCAGCGGGGGGCTCATGCTGGCCGGTATTCCACCATTTAGCAGCTTTGCCGCTGAAGTCATCATGTTTGCCGGCATTTTCAATCGCGGGGACATGTTCGGTCTGGTTATCGGCATCATCGGTCTGATGGCCATTCTTTTGACCATCTCCTACGCCGTACATTTTACCCGCAAAATCTTCTTCGGCCCCTTGCCGGATGAATTGGCACAGAACGAACATATCAAGGATCCGCCCTGGACCATGATGGCTCCGCTCATGGTTATTATCCTGGTTGCAGCCTTTTTGGGCGTTTATCCTTCTTTGGTCATGGATCTCTTTCAGCCGGTCATCAGCGGCACTCTGGCCGGGATGTAGGCCAAGTTTTAAGGTTTTGAGCGTTGCCGCTGCCTGACCTGTTGTTCGTTATTCGTTCACTGATCGAAAATAAAACCTGCAAAAAACTCCAAACCTCGAGGTGGGAACACATATGGACACCCAGCTTGCGTGGCTCTGCCTGATCTTTCCCTTGTTCGGAATGCTCGTTACCCCGATCCTGGCCCGCATCAGCACAGCGGTAATGAATTTTGGAGCCGTCTTCTTCTCCTTTCTGGCCGCAGTGTGCGCAGTTTCCATGCTCCCATTGCTCTCCCACGCGGACTCCCTCCCGTTAGAATCCGCTTTTGTCTGGCTTTCCACCCCCATCCAGGTCAGCTTCGGCGTCCTTCTGGACCCTTTAAGTATCATTGTGGCCAATGTGGTGGCGGTGATCAGCTTTTTGATCATGGTCTACTGCCTGGGATACATGAAAGGCAATCCCGACATCATGCGCTTCTGGATGCTGATGAATCTTTTTATCGGCAGCATGCTCCTTTTGGTCCTGGCCAACAATCTGATCATCATTTTCATCGGCTGGAAGCTGGTTGGCCTCTGCAGCTACGGTCTGATCGGGTTCTACTACCGGGACGAAAAAGAATACTGGATCGGCGGGCCGGATCCCTATCCCTACGATCTTCCGTCCGCCTGCGGGGTCAAGGCCTTCATAGTCACCAGTATCGGGGACATGCCCTTACTGGGAGGCATACTGATCATGTATTTCTACTCCGGGACCTTCAATATCCTGGAGCTTTACCACACCGCGCCGCAATGGATGCCGGCCATGGCCGCCACTCCCTGGATGATCATCCTGGTCAGCATCCTGCTCATTGCCGGGCCAGTGGGTAAATCAGCCCAGTTTCCCCTGCATGAATGGCTTCCTGAGGCCATGTCCGGTCCCGGCCCTGTCTCGGCTTTGATCCACGCCGCAACCATGGTCAAGAGCGGCGTCTTCCTCATCGCCCGTTTCATCCCCATATTCTACTATGCCTATTGGTCGGCCGGAGTGGAGGAAGCCATGTATTTCTTCCACATAGTGGCCTGGATCGGGGCCATTACCGCCTTTCTGGCAGCCAGCCAGGGGCTCGTGGCCCTGGAACTGAAAAAGGTGCTGGCCTACTCCACTGTCAGCCAGATAGGGTATATGATGCTGGCCCTGGGCGTCTCCGGATACAGCCAGGACATCCTGGTCAGCGGATACACAGCCGGCATCTTCCATCTCATGAGCCACGCCATGTTCAAGGCCTGCCTCTTTTTGTGCGCCGGCACCGTGATCCATGCCGCCCACTCCATATACATTAACGAGATGGGGGCCTTGCGCAAGTTTTTACCCTACACGTGGCTGTTCATGGGCCTGGCCACTCTGTCCCTGATCGGTGTGCCACCCTTTCCCGGTTTTTGGAGCAAAGAGACCGTGCTCAAGTCCGCCCTGGAGTCGCAACATTACGTACTTTTCGCAATTGCCCTTATTTCGGTAATTTTCACCGCCTTTTACTCCATGCGCTATTTTGGGATGATGTTCCACGGCCAAGCAAGTGCACATGTCGAAAAGGAGACATCCAAGGCCCACCATCACGTAGGCGAGGGATATTTTCCCCAGACCTTTGCCTGCGGAGCCCTGGCAGTGGGCATTGTCCTTTTCGGCCTGTTCGGCCTCAAGGCTGAGCACTTTCTCCATCACCTGTTTGAAATAGAACTGGTCTATGACCTCTCTTTGGACACCCTCCACCTGCACCCGGCGTTTTCCAAAACTTTGATGGTCTCTCTGTCCGTGGGCAGCGTCCTTCTGGGCGCAGTTCCAGCCTATCTGTTCTACTTTGCCCGAAAATGGAACCCACAGACTGTTTACGACCTATCCCCCATAATGCGTATGATTCACGCCTTTCTGTGGAACAGATGGTACATCAATGCCTTTTATAACTGGGTCTTTATTCAGGGCGTCATGCGTTTGGCCCGGGCCGTGGCTGATCTCATCGAGCAAGGCGTGGACACTCTCGCACACAGGATCCTCCCCTCGCTGGTATTTGCCTGCTCCAGGATTTCCGTGACCATTGATCAAGAGGGTATTGACGGCATCTTGGACGGCGGGGCCTACCAGGTCCAAAGCTCAGCCGGGGGTGGACTGTCTAAAATACAGACCGGCCGGATACAGGAATATCTGGCTTTGGCTGTATTTGTGGCTATGATTATCTTCGCTGCTGTATGGTTTTTCTGAATCCGTATCGAGATAATATCTCAATTTTCAATGTGGAGCCTTTAATACTCAACGTTTGCCGGAGTAGACGACCATGCTCAACACAGGTTTCCCCCTGCTCAGCACCCTGATATTTTTTCCCCTTCTGGCTGCTGTGATCCTTTTCTTTCTGCGTAGCGATACAACCGTCAGAGTCTTCACTCTGGTGGTCAGTATCATCGAATGCGCCCTGACTCTGCCCCTTGTTGTTGGTTTCGATACCACCACAGCTCAATTCCAAATGGTGGAAAAAGCATCCTGGATCGATACCTGGAACATATACTACTATTTGGGTATTGACGGCATCAGTGTGCTCATGGTCCTGCTTTCGGTATTTCTTTTGCCTCTATGCGTCTTATGCTCCTGGAAATACATCGGCCAGCGGGTCAAGGAGTTTCACTTCTGCTTGCTGCTTATGACCACCGCCTGTATCGGAGTGTTCACCGCTCTTGACTTTATCCTTTTTTACATCTTCTGGGAGGCCATGCTGGTCCCCATGTATCTCTTGATCGCTGTCTGGGGCGGTCCCAAACGAAGGTATGCGTCCCTCAAATTTTTTATTTACACCCTGGCCGGAAGTACTTTGTTCCTGGCCGCCATCGTGGCCTTGTTCATCAAAACCGGCTCCTTTTCCATCCCGGAGCTTATGGAGTTTAGATATTCCTTTCACTTCCAGCTTTGGATCTTCCTGGCCATGGCTCTGGCCTTTGCTATCAAGGTGCCCATGTACCCTTTCCATACCTGGCTGCCTGCGGCCCATGTCGAAGCACCAACAGCCGGCAGCGTGCTCCTGGCCTCCATCTTGCTGAAAATGGGCACCTATGGCTTTCTGCGCTTTTGCCTGCCCATCACTCCGGCCGCCAGCCAGTTTTTCGCTCCCCTGATGATCGGGATGGGTGTCTTGTCCATTATCGTTGGATCTTTGCTGGCCTTGGGTCAGTCGGATATGAAAAAGCTCATCGCCTATTCCTCCGTGGCCCATATGGGCTTTGTGACCTTAGGCATTTTCGTCTTTGCCTTCAGGGGCCTGGAAGGGGCCATAATGCACATGCTGAACCATGGGATCATTACCGGGGCCTTGTTTTTGCTGGTAGGACTGATTTACGAGCGCAGCCACAGCCGGGAGCTTTCGGAAAACCTGGGGGTCAGCAAGCAACTGCCTGCCTTTACCGGCTTTCTGCTCCTCTTTTCCATGGCTGCCTTTGGTTTTCCGGGCACGAATGGATTTTTCAGCAAGCTTTTAGTCCTCTTGGGCGTATTTGAAGTCAGCTCCTGGTTGGGCGTCATGTTCATCATCGGCCTCCTTCTGGGGATGGCCTATCTGCTGCGCCTGCTGCTCAATGTGGGATGGGGTGCCCCCAGCAAGGCTTTGGGCTGGAAGGACATGAACTTCCGGGAATGGGTGTACCTGGTACCCTTAGGACTTCTAGTCATCTATCTTGGTGTGGCTCCGGGCAGGGCGCTCAGCTTCCTCGGTCCGTCCATTGACAATCTTTTGGTCAATTTCCGGGACCAAAAGGAGATCCGGATCGAAACACCATCTGTTACCAAAATTGATTTCGAATCGAGACCATACCGTCTGGCTTGGCTGCCGGAGATACATTCCTCAGCAACGGACTCCATCCGTCTGAGTGGAGAATAAGGAGATACGCCGTGCTAAACTTCAATCCTCAGCTCATAGCCCCTGAACTGTTCATGGTCATCGTGCTGGCGGTTCTGTTCCTCCAGAGCATAACCGATTGGCTTCAGGAGGCCACTGAATGGGTCCCGCTGGCCTCCTTGTTCGGAGTTCTCCTGGTCTTTATGACTCCTGGCAGCGGCGAGTACATGTTCTATGAATCATACCGCATCGACGGCCTATCCCAATTTTTTAAGGCTATTGTATTTTTGGGCCTGGCCGTATGCACGGCCAACGCCATGCGGGTATCGAACCTGGGCAAGGCTAACAAAGCGGATTACTTCTTTTTCATGGCCATGAGCGCTTTCGGGCTCATTATTTTGTCCAGCACTGTGGAGCTGTTCACCATCTTTATCACTATGGAGCTGGCCTCCTTCAGCCTGTACATCCTGCTCCCATTCCGCAATCACGACCTACGGTCCGTGGAAGCGGCCGTCAAATATGTTCTCTTCGGGGCCGTGGCCTCGGCTATCGGTCTGTATGGAGTTTCCTACATCCTGGCCAGCCAGCATACCACCTATGTCAACGAGCTGCTGGCCATGGACTGGTCCTTTGCCCATCAGCCCATGGCTCTGATTGGCCTGACCCTCTTTTTGCTGGCCTTTTTGTACAAACTGGCCCTGTTCCCCTTCCACTTCTGGGCCCCGGACGTCTACCAGGGGGCAAGCAACGAGACTGCGGCTTTTGCCGCCACCTTACCCAAATTGGGAGCTATCGTGGTTATGGTCCGGCTCATGGCCGTCCACCCAGGAGCGGAAGTGACAACCATTCTGGCAATTTTTGCCGCTGCCTCCATGACCCTGGGAAATCTCACAGCCCTGATTCAGACTGATGTCAAACGCTTGCTGGGGTATTCCAGCGTGGCCCATGCCGGCTTTGTGATTATGGCCCTGGTGGCCGGAGGAACCCATGGACTGGCCGCTGCATCCTATTATGCATTGGTGTACATGACCATGAATCTGACCATTTTTTGGGTTGTGACCCGGCTTTCCAAGGAAGGTGAAAATGTGGCCCTGACCGACCTCAGGGGACTCTACTCCAGTTCTCCGGTTCTGGCCTTTGTCCTGGCCATATCCGCTTTTGCCCTGGTCGGGCTACCGCCCACTGCCGGATTCATCGGCAAGCTCTTTGTCCTCAACTCTGCATGGGATGCCGGTTTTTACTGGCTGGTGATCATCGCGGTCATCAACACCGCCCTGGCCATCTTTTACTATTTAAATCTTGTCCGCCATGCCTACACCCTGGATCAGGAGGAATCAGCCAAATTAAAACTCAATCCCCTTGGCGCCTCCATCGCAGTCATCCTGGCCCTGGGCGTGCTCTACCTGGGAATTGTGCCTCAAAACATCTATGCGTTCCTGGTTCGGGCCAGCACCGGCATTCTGTCATGAGGGAGTGAATTGGAAGATATTTACATTATTTCATTCCCTGCTGTATTTGCTGCACAAAATACTCGACATCCTGGAGACTGTTGAGGAGGCCCTTGCAAATCCTTTCGCCATCAACCCGTTCATAATCATGGGCAAGAAGATTTCGAAACCCTGCGATACGGGCAAAAGAATAGGCGAATTCAGGATCAAGGATACGATTGTCGCCCAGAATGTCAAAAGTCTCGGAGTATGTCTGTGGAGGGCGCAAAGACTTAAACCTGACCATCATTTCAGCCAGTGCAATGCATGAATCGGCCATTAAATAGAGATAGTGGAGCAAAGCACCACGGTAGATCGGATCCGTTTCAAAACGCTGCAAGCATTCATTTTCAATGCGCCTTAACAACCCAACATATTCCTGAATTCGCCCTATCTTTTGATCCATCCGTTCGCGTATCATCCAAAGATCCGCTCCCTTTGCTCTTTGAAGTCAATGGCTGTATGCAGGGTCTCACTCTCAAAGAGCATCCTGGCTTCAGAGTCCGTGTCGTATATCACCCGACCATAGATGAGAAGATCATAGAGAAGAATGAGATTTGAGCAGGTATTTAGCACAACCACATCCACGTCGTTGCGTTTGGTTTTTCGGCTCAGATGGGAATACAAGAAAAGTGTATGGTCAAGCTCCAGTTCCCCGGTCTGAATATCAAAATAAACCGCAATATCCAGGTCGCTGTTCTCATCTTCCCAAGCAGTTCCCGTGGAACCAAACAGATAGGCAAAAAGGATGCGGGGCCGAAAAGTGCTTAAAGCGGCATGGATTTGTTCCAGCATATAGGCTTCACTAATCACTGAGGGATGAACTATCAAGGATGTGAGCCAGCCGGAAAGATCACCTTCAACAAGGCTTGGCCTCCGAAAACATCTGGGCCAGATCGTCAAAAAGTACCGGTATCTTGCCTTGCATGTCGGCCAATAGTCCCAGCATAACCTCCCGGATCTGGGGATGGGCGGCCTTCTGACAGCGCATGCGGAAAACATGTCTCCATTCCCGTAAATTGGCGGTCATGACCACTTCCGTCTTCAGGCTGTTGGGCAGGACGGCACGGGCCTGCTGCGGGCTGGCCCCCTGATCCAAAAGCTGCATGTAGGACTCTTCGGCCTGGCCCATGGCCTTCTCCCACAGCTCATATTCCGGGCTTCCTTGTTCCCAGAAGCAGGGTTTGATGACCGTGATCTCCCGGCCGAAGCGTTCCTGGGAATAGTTGGCATAACGGGTAGACTCCTGGGAATAGGCGGCCAGGCGGTGGCGGACAAGCTCGTGGGACACCCCCCGATCCACAATAAATCTGACCGTCACATTGGCATGCTCGATGACACTCTCATGCCCGGAACGGACGATGCGGCCCACAAAACCGGCCGCGGAATCTTCGGTGATCTTGTCTTCCGACTTATAGCAGGTACGGCCGGCCAGCTCCAAAAGCCGCAGGATTTCCTCGGGCTGCGGCATAAACACAATCTCATGTCCCGGTTCGATCACCCGCATAGTACCTCCCGTTACTCAATGATCTTCAAGTGCTTGTAGGCCTTGCCCGTGGCTACCCGCCCCCTGGAAGTCCGTTTCAGGAAGCCGCATTGAATCAGATAAGGCTCATAAATCTCCTCCAGAGTGCGTACCTCCTCGGAACAGGCGGTGGCAATGGTCTTCACCCCCACCGGACCACCGTTGAAGTGGTGGATAAGGGCCAGCAGGATCTTGCGATCCATGGTATCCAAGCCCCGCGGGTCCACGTCCAAACGGTCCAATGCGGCCCTGGCCTGCTCCCGGTCGATAGCCAGATATCCGTCCACCATGGCGAAGTCCCAGACCCGACGCAGGAGACGATTGGCGATACGCGGGGTTCCCCTGGCCCGAAGACCGATCTCTTCCGCTCCATCAACTGTGATCTCAATGCCTAAGATCCGGGCCGCCCGACGCACAATGAGACCCAGGTCTTCCGGAGAATAGAACTCCAGTCGGAACAAGACCCCAAACCGATCCCGCAAAGGGGAAGACAGGAGTCCGATTCTGGTTGTGGCTCCGACCAGGGTGAAGGGCTCCAGATCGATCTTTACCGTCCGAGCTCCCGGTCCTTGTCCGATGACCAAGTCCAGCTTAAAGTCCTCCAAGGCTGGATACAGAATCTCTTCTACCGTGGGCGGCATACGGTGGATCTCGTCCACAAAAAGCACATCATGGCGCTGCAGATTGGTCAAAATGGCGGCCAGATCTCCACTTCGCTCCAGGACAGGACCGGAGGTGCTGATCAAGTTCACCCCAAGTTCGCTGGCGATAATCTGGGCCAGGGTGGTTTTGCCCAGGCCGGGATTTCCGGAAAACATAACGTGGTCCATGGCCTGGCCCCGTTCTCTGGCCGCTTGAAGAAAGACGGACAGATTGGCCCGCAGCTCATCCTGGCCAATGAACTCCTCAAGCTTTAAAGGCCGGATCCGTTCATCCACTCTGACCTCGGTTTCAGCCCCCATGTCCTTTCTTCTTCTCCCCTTGTTTCCTTGCTGTTCCGTATTTCCGCGTCTTTAGTGCATTTAGCTGGAGAGCTCTGTCATAAAAAGCTAGAAAATGAAAAAGCTGTTTTGTCACATATCTGTATGAGCCAAGCGTTTTCTCGCCGAAGGCTGACACCTTTTCCTTGCGGGTTCTTATTCCCGCAAGGAAAAATGTATCTCTCTTCAATCTCTTATATCTGTGTCAATCTGTGTGATCTGTGGACAAAAAACTCTTTTCTTGTTTGGGTTGCGGGAAAGCCCGCGTTTGTGGTTTACTCACGATTTTTGATTTGCAGTCAAATCCTGATTTGGGATATTCCGTGGTCAAGATCTTCGTATCAGCCTTCCCCAGCCCTGGCCATACGTTGAAGGACCGCCCGGATGGCCTCCCCGGCCATCATCTCCGGTTCTTCCTCCAGAACAGAATGCAGCACCGGGCGTACTTCAGATTCAGTGTACCCCAAATGAGTAAGGCCGGCCAGGGCGTCTGAAAAAACACTGTGTTCTGCCTGAACCGGACTCCCAGCTTGCGGAGAGGAAGCAGGAGCAGCCAACAGCTTGTCCTTGAGTTCCCAGATCACTCGTTTGGCCGACTTGGGACCAATCCCCGGGACCCGGGTCAGGGCCTGGATATCTTCAGTATGCACCACCTGACTGAGTTCCTGGGGATCAAAGACAGCCAATATGGCCAGGGCGGTCTTCGGACCAAGCTTGGAAACAGCAATGAGCTGAACAAAGGTCTCCTGTTCGGCCCGGGAGGGGAAGCCGTAAAGTTCCAGGGCGTCTTCCCGGACCACAGTATGCACGTATAATGAGAGTTCTTGTCCTGCCTGGGGCAGACGTTCCAGAACCGGCCCGGCGATTTGAACAATATAGCCCACCCCGCCGGGAGTGAGCAGCAGGCAGCTGGTACTTCGGACCTCAAGAACTGTTCCCTGCAAATAGCCGATCATAAGGATTATCTTTCGCCTTGTTCACAGATGGCAGCAGATTTATAAACCGCGGAAGACGCAGAACGCGCGGAAAAACTGGAGTTTTTTTTATTCAGCGTATTCAGTGCATTCCGCGGTGAAGTCTTTGTCAGTCAGTTTGTTCCCCGATTAATCCGGCAAATCTGACCCTGAAATTATCCCACCCTGGCCTGCATATGCTTCCAGCGGCGCAGATTCAAGTGACAGATGGCCGCTGCCAAAGCATCGCTGCTATCCTGGGACCAATCCGGCCTCTGACCCAGAAGCTGTCCGACCATAAAGGCCACTTGCCCCTTGTCCGCCCGCCCGGCTCCAACCAAAGTCTTTTTGATCAGGGCCGGCTCATAGGCAAAGACCGGCAGATTGTGTCCAGCACAGGCCACCAGGGCCGCACCCCTGGCCTGACCTAATTTCAAAGCCGAGGAGGTGTTTCTGGATACAAACACGTCCTCCACCGCCGCTTCGTTTGGGGAAAACTCCTGGATCAAGCGGCTGAGCCGGGCATGAATCTCTCCCAACCGATCGCTGAGGGGCAAATCCTGCGGAGGCCGAACCGTCCCGGTCTGAATCAAGCGCAATCGCCCGGACTCTTCACTGACCAGGCCAAACCCCGTACAGCGGCTGCCTGGATCCAGGCCCAGGACCGTAATTCGCTCCCCGGCCAATCCTTAGGCCTCCATCTTGGCGTATAGCTCATCCGGGATCTCGAAGTTGGCGTGCACCTTCTGCACATCATCATGCTCATCCAGCTGTTCGTAAAGCCTGAGGGCCTTTTCCGCTGTCTCCACATCCAGGGCCACATAGGTTTGAGGGATCTTGGCCACTTCCGCGTTCTGGATCTCAATGCCGGCCTGTTCAAAGGCCTCCTTGACCGCCAGATAGTCTTCAGGGGCTGTGCGCACTTCCCAGGCCTCGCCGTCGTCGATCACATCTTCCACTCCGGCTTCCAGCCCGACCTCCAAAAGCTGATCCTCGTCATAGGCATTCTTGTCAAAGGTCAAAACGCCATAGTTCTGAAACATCCAGCCCACGCATCCGGACTCGCCCAGGTTTCCGCCGGCCTTGCTGAAGAGCTTCCGGATCTCGGCCACGGTCCTGTTCTTGTTGTCCGTAACCCCTTCCACCAGTATGGCCACCCCACCCGGCCCATATCCTTCGTAGACCACTTCCTCGATACTGCCGGAGGTGATCTCACCGGTCCCTTTCTTGATCGCGGTGTCGATCTTATCCTTGGGCATGTTGATGTTCTTGGCCGCATCAATGGCCATACGCAACCGTGAGTTCATGACCGGGTCGCTTCCGCCCAGCTTGGCCGCCAGCATAAGCTCCTTGGTGGCCTTGGTAAACATCTGGCCCCTTTTAGCGTCCTGGCGGCCCTTTCTATGCTTGATATTCGCCCACTTACTATGTCCAGCCATACATTATATCCTCCTTCAATTGAACTGCTCACTTCCTGCCAAATCCCAGGACAAAAACCTCAGTGCTCTCCGGCCGGGAGCTCTTGGGCTTGAATGTCTTAACTTTAGTAAAGATCTGCCGCATTTCCTTTAAAAAGTCTGGAACGTCCGGTCCTTGAAATACCTTTATGGCTGCTGTTCCTCCCTGAGCCAGCACATCCCGGGCCAGGGCCATGGCAGCCTCCTACCGCCGCCAGCGTCCAAACCCAGGCACTCAATGCCGCTTTGCGTTTGAGCAC
>CAZUER010000125.1:0-11423 GCA_964619345.1 uncultured Desulfohalobiaceae bacterium | reverse complement strand
TGCATCATCCAGAAGATGACCCACGGCTGGACTGGTTTGACCGCGGCAATACCGCAGGAAATCGTCATATGACGAAGGTATCAGAGGAGTTAGCAGACTGGTTATTGAGCACTCATGAGATTCGGGCCCAGCCGCTGCCCTACCACGTGGAAAAGGGAGGAGTGTATCTGAAAGATGCCGCCGTGTATGCAGGACTGGGCATTGTTGGGAAAAACAACCTGTTCCTGGACCTGAAGTGGGGACCCAGAGTCCGGCTGCGCGCGGTACTGATCGAAGGCAGCCTTCCGTCCGGCCGCCCGCTGGAGGATTTCCAGCCCTGCCCTAGCTGTGATATGCCTTGCCGAAAAGCCTGCCCTGAAAATGCATTCGCCCAGGGGCAATATGATCGTCCGACCTGCATCCAACGCCTCAATTCCGATCGTGCCCATCCTATTGATAGCGGCCAAAGGGATTCTGAAGGCTCTCCGATCCTTGTAACCAACTGGTGCCGCAGATGCGAATTCGCCTGCCCCGTGGGAGAATAATAGCCCCATTGCACGTGTCGCAAACAAAGAACTCTCCCCTGTCCCCTCTCTCCCGCCTGGAAGACTGGCGGCAGGGAGGGGAATCAGAGGAAGAAAGGTTTCGGGCCGATACCGGACAATACACATCTGAACATATTCACCATCAACAATTCGCAGATGCGCGGACCCTCGGATACCTTTGGCTATGGCATGGAGGATCGAAAAATATCTCAACTGATGAGCTCTATATTAATCAAACAACCATTGCATCTTCAAAACATCAGAATTTTTCTTTGCATGCAGTTCATTCATGCTCTGATCATACCTTTTAATTAATAATGGAATAGCTTCGGCGATTATCTGTAGATACTTTTGCAAATCACTTTCTGTTAAACACGGTATCTTCCAGTAACGTATAGATGGCAATGTATCCAGCAGCGACAACATAGCTGAATGCCCTGACATGAGGCCGCCCCCCGCAACCAGATCATGCAGGCCGTTGGTCATGAAGCTGACAGCGCCCACCTCTTGACTGATATACTCCGCCAACTCCGCAGCCACGGCCACCTTTTCCCGTGAGGTTTCGGCAACTGCCAGTCGTTGTCCAAGTTCGGCCACACGTTCTCCAGCCGCCTTGGTCGTCTTGGTCAGGTCGCCCGTGCGACGGGGGTAGGCCTGGGTGGTCAGGCCACAGGCAATGCCCGACTGCTGTGCCGCCTGATGCAGGCACTCAGCCACCACCAGATTGTCGTTTTCTGCATTGGCGCGAACCCACATCTCAGGACCAGGCAGGTCGTCGCTCACCCCAGGAACGAACTGCTTGCCCTCCACCGTGATCAAGGGTATGGCGTCCAATCCCAGGCTGTGCATCAGCCGGCCCTTAGCACCTAGGTTGATAATGCCTTCCAGGTCTTCCACCGGACCCAGTCCGCCGCGGGTGGCATTGATCACCGCCATCACGGAGAGCGGTACACCCTCCATCTCGACCACGCCGCCCATCATGCGCCCGATCTGACCGGGCAGGTCTTCATCGGCAAACTGTATCCGCTCCGAATGATGCACGGCAAAGGTATCGACTACAGCCAAGGCTGTTGCCGCCTGGAAGGCCGCCGCCTGTTCCATAGCCCCCTGCCCGTAGACCCGACCGAAGACCTTGCAGGTGAGGGGTTGGGTGAAAAGCGCCTCCTGGCCCAGGGCCGTGTGCACAAGACGTTTCTCATGAGGTGTTACGCCGCGGCGCGTCCAGGCCTGGCCCCGGCCGCCGCCGCTGGTGACCACGGTGAAAGTATCAGTCTGCGGATCGGCAACAACATCGGCTACGCGGGTGTCCACAGGGTAGGCCATCCGCAGGAGGGCTGCAGTGACGGCAAAGCCTGCCGAATCGTCCTGCACAAAGCCTGCGTTACTGTGTGCGTGCCCGACACCTACGTGACCACAGACGCCCAGACGTCCTTGCTTGCGCTCACTGGCTTGAACCTGCATGACGGTTTCCTTCACATTTTTTTAGCGTATGGCCGATCCGGTTATTTTGTACCCAATAAGAAGAGGCTGATCTCCGGGATGAAGAACAGGAAGAACAAAGCCACAACCATGGTGGCCAAAAATGGCAAAACGGCCCAGGAGAGACGTTCGATGCTTATCTTGCTGATGGCGCAACCGACAAAGAGGTTCACGCCAACGGGCGGGGTCAAAAAGCCCATGGATACGTTAACAATCATGGCGATGCCAAAATGGACCGGATCAATTCCCAACTCGGTTACAACCGGAAGAAGCAGTGGAGTCAGAATAAGAATGTTGGCCAAAGCGTCCATGAAAGTTCCCATGAAAAGCAAAAAGACGATGATTATGGGCAACAGGATGTACTTGTTCTCTGATATGCCCATGAGAAAATTCACCATCATGTCAGGTACGTTGTAGAACATAAGAATCTGGCCAAGAGCAGTGGCCGTGGCAACCACGAGAAAGATGGAAGCAGTGGTCAAGGCAGTGCGCCGGAGGATGTCCCAGACGTTGGCCCAGCTCAGGGTGCGGATGATGAGCCCTTCGACAACAATGGAATAGACCACGGCGATGACTCCTGCTTCCGTGGGTGTGGTCATGCCGCCGTAAATACCCCCAAGCACAATCACCGGCACCATCAGGGCGTGGACGGAGTTGCGCAGGGCAATCAGAAATTCTTTCAGGGTTGCTCTCTGGCCTGTGCCGGTATAGCCACGTTTTTTGGAAATGAAATAGGCTGTAAGCATGAGAAAAAAGCCCACAAAGATGCCGGGGATGATGCCGGCAATAAACAGATCGCCCACAGATACGCCGGCCGTGGTGCCATAGATGATCAGTGGCACGCTGGGTGGAATCATCACACCCAGACAGCCTGCGGAGGTGTTCACCGCAGTAGAAAAAGGAAGGTCGTAGCCTTCTTTCTTCATGGTCGGAATCATGATGCCGCCCACCGCGGCCACTGTGGCCGGCGCAGAACCGCTCAAGGCGCCGAAGAACATGCTGGTCAGGACTGAAATATGAGCCAGACCGCCCGTCAAGTGCCCTACAATCGTTCGCGACACTTCCAGCAGCCGCTCAGCCATGCTGCCCTTCTGCATGATCTCCCCAGCCATGATGAAAAAGGGAACAGCCATAAGCGGGAACGCGTCCAGGGATGTGATCATTTTCTGCATCAAAAAGGCCGAGGGCAGGTTGCCGGCGAACATGCCGATGAGCACAGACAGGCCAATGGCTACTCCAATGGGCACGCTCAAAATCAGAAAGACGATCAAGGAAACAAAAATGAGAACAATTGTCATGTCCACGGATAAGCCCCCTACGCTTCGAGTTCCTCAGCTGGATGTCCTTTGGTGGCAAAAACTTGCCACAGCCGCATCGCCGTTCGCAGGGCCATCAAGCCGAGTCCAACCGGGACCGAAGCAAAAACCCAATACATTTTGATCTCCAGGGCCGGTGTTTTTTGGCCGGTGCTTAGCAGAAACCTTGTCATTTCAATGCCATAGACTACACAAAAAAGACAAAATACGATGGTCAAACCGTACGCAACTCCTAACACGGCCTTTTTAAGACGTGGTCCTATATATTCCCGGATAATAGTCACTTCAAGATGCCGATCTTCTTTAATAGCGTAACTGCATCCGACATATACCGCCCATATGAATAGATAACGTCCCAGCTCTTCGGACCAGTCCAGAGAACTTTGCAAGACGTAGCGATTGAAAACCTGCATGGTGATAACGATGGTCATGCCCCCGATGCACAACGAAGAAACTACTTCCTCAATTTTTGAGACCACATTGTATAGGTGATTGGACACGGCAGCGCCCTCCTTGTCGTGGGAAAAAGTGAAGGGGGTCATTCGACCCCCTTCACAATGCAGACTTATTTCGTGCCAGCCGCAATGGTTTCCCTGGCCTCTTCGATCAGGTCTTTGCCGATGCGCTCTTCGAACTGGGCGTAGACGCCTTTGGTCGCTTCAGCGAAACGGGCCCGCTCTTCGTCGCTCAGCTTGACAACGTTGACGCCGACTTCTTTAAACTTCTCGAGTATCATTTCTTCGTTGTTGCGGATCCGGTTGCGCTCAAAAAGCTTCATTTCCGTGAACGCTTCCAGAAAAAGAATCTGATCCATCGGATTCAGGCTGTCGTAGAAGCGCTTGGAGATCATGACCAAGTGAGGGCTGTAGAGGCTGCCGACCAGGGTCAGGTTCTTGTTCACTTCATGAAAGTTATTGAACCAAGCCAGGTTGAGGTCGATGTCAATGCCGTCCACGGTGCCTTGCTGCAGCGCGGTGTAGACCTCGCCCCAGGCTATGGGGGTGGGGTTGACACCCATTGACTTAAGCGTGGCGATATGGGCTTTGGAACTGGTGGCCCGAATTTTTAACCCCTCGCAATCTTCCAGTTTCTCAATGGGCCGCTTGCTGTTGAACAGATGGCGGAATCCGATTTCGATGTAGCCCAGACCCAGAATGCCGGTCTTTTCAAGAGCGTCACTTGCACCGCGGCCAATGGGGCCATCGGTGATCAGATCGCTGGCTTCATAGCTGGGGATCAGAAAGGGCATGTCAAAAATAAGGAAGTCGTCAGAGAAGGGGGCGAGATTGGGAGTGGATGCAGAACCCATCTGGAGCATACCGGTTTGAAGACCTTGCACCACGCTGTCGAAGTTGCCGAACTTGCTGCTGTCGTAGATGTCCACGCGGAATCTGCCGTCACTACGGGTTTCCACCAGCTCTTTGAAGTATTCAAAGGCTTCTCCCATGGGATGCTGTGGAACGTTGGGATGGGCGAGCTTAATGACCGTAGTGTCTGCCGCTTTGGACTGCCCGCCGACGCCGAGGACGAAGGCCATGGCCAGCATGACCAGGCTAAGGGTTTTCAGCAGTTTCATTTTCTAATCCTCCTGTTCTGTGTGTATATTGACTGTTGCCTGCAAACTCATCAGTTGACACCTGCATAAACAAGCTTACTCGCCGTTGGCCCAGCTTTGCTGAAATGTATCCAGGTAGGCATACAAAGCCGGTGAGCCGCCAGTGTGCAAGAAAAGAACGCGCTCGCCCTGCTTGAAGCGGCCTGTACGCACTTGATCAATCAACCCGTCCATGGCTTTGCCGGAGTAGACCGGGTCCAGCAATATGGCCTCGGTCTTGGCCAGCAGATTGACCGCGTCGACCATGCCCTGAGTGGGACAGGAGTAGCCCGGGCCTACATAGTCGCCGTAGCAGGTCACGGCTTCGCGGGTCACGGCGCCAGGACAGCCCACGCGCTCAGCTGTGCGCTGGGCCAAATCGTAGACAATGGCTTCCTGATCTTCTTTAGTCCGGCTGACGTTGATGCCTGATATGGGAATGTTCATGTGGCAACCAACCATGCCTACGACCATGCCGGCGTGCGTGCCGGCGCTGCCGCTGGGCACTATAATGTGGTCCAGAACCAGGCCCGTCTCATAAAGCTGCTGGGCCATCTCTTGGGCGCATGCCACGTAGCCTGTCGCCCCGATCGGGTTCGAAGCGCCGCCAGGGATAATGTAGGGCGTACCGCCCTCGCTGCGGCAGACTCCGGCCTCCTGCTCCATTGCTCCCATCATGTCCGAACCACCCGGAACGACACGTATCGAATCCACACCCATGAGATGGAACAAAAAGTTGTTGCCGCTCGCTTTGGGATCATAGCTGCCGGGCACTCTCTCTTCCAGCACCAAGCGGCACTTCAGTCCTTCCTTCACCGCCCATCCCAAAGTGAGTCTGCAGTGGTTGGACTGCACCGCACCGCAGGTTATGATCGTGTCCGCCCCCTGTTCCAGGGCCTCAGCAATGCAGAACTCAAGCTTACGGGTCTTGTTGCCGCCACCGGGGCCAGGCAAAAGGTCGTCGCGTTTCATATAGATATCCGATCCGCCCAGTGCCTTGGAGAAATTTGGCAGATATTCAATAGGGGTGGCCGCCTGCAGGTATTGACGTCGGGGAAATTGTGCTAGATTCATGATGACTCCTCATGCTCGCCGCGCAATGGCTTCCATCTCTACATCGGCGCCTTTGGGCAACGCGCCAACCTGGAAAACCGAACGTGCGGGATAGGGTTGTTGAAAATGCTCGGCATAGACTTCATTCATAGCCTGGAAATCTCCCATGTCGACAAGAAAGACAGTGGTCTTGACAACGTGGTCAAGGCCGCAGCCGGACTTCCGCAACACAGCCTCCACATTGCGAATGACCTGACGCGTCCGGGCTTGGATATCACCATCAGGGAAAGCACCTGTTGCCGGGTCGATGGGCAACTGTCCTGAAACAAAGACCAGCTCACCTGAGTCGATGCCTTGCGAATATGGCCCCACTGCCTGCGGTGCTGCATCTGTTTGTATTGCCTCTTTTGTTTCAGCCATCATCATTGCTCCTTCTTTTTGCGGCTATTCACTTGTTGTTGATTTACATTGTATTTGAATTGTTATCCATACGTACTTCTTTCAGATAATTGTATATAGTGTATTTTGTTACGCCCAAAGACTTGGCAACATATTCAACAGCCCCTTTCAGCAAAAAAGCCCCATGACTTTCAAGTAATTCAACAAATTGTATTTTCTCTTGCTTACTCATTAAACTTGGATGCTTGCCAAAGTGAACAATAGCACTTTCCATGAGCGAGTCGATAGTTTCATTGAGACTTGAAGCAAAAGTCTCTTTTTTATAGATATCGTTGCTTTTGTTTGTTAAGGTTAGTTCATCCATCAAAGCGCTCACATTGATATACTCAGTAATATCAAAATTAATACAATACGCACCAATGACTTGCTCATTATTGTCTCTGACAAAAATTGTACTAGACTTAATGTGTCGACCATCTCTTCCTACAGTACTATAGTTATAAAGGTCTTCGATGGAGTTGCCGTCCCGCTTGAGCCTTCGCAAGACAAGATCAGTAATAGGCGCACCGACACTGCGATTGGTAACATTTCCCTCAATATAAACCAGAGAATTCGGTAACTTGCTGAAATCGTGAATGACAACTTCACAATGACGGCCGAACGTTTCAACAATGCTTTTGGCAACAGCTTGCAGGTTCTCAAATATTATTTCCTTGCAACGAGTCATTGCCCTTCTCTCCTCCATGTGGTTTCTAGCTTCAGGCTACATATTTTTTTGAAACTGTCAACAAATTTTTTTGAAGTTTTCAATAATAAATTGAAATTCTAATTTAATATAATTATTTTAAGATGTTACTGTGCCTGCAAAAAAACAAAAACGGAATTTCTGTGGAGGAACTTTTTAAGCAAATTTGCAACTTTGTTGATGGCACATGCTGGAAGTTGTTTTTTTCACATCAGAGCGGAGGGGAATTGATGAGTGTAAAAAAATGATGCCTACCCTCGCCAGGGCAGAGGAGAGCCTCGCCTCTGGCGGAGGCCGCCAGAGGCGATCGAGCATAAAACTAAACTTATAAATTATCTGTCTGTTAAGCTTTTTATTGGCTGTGCAAAAGATTTGTGGACTCTGGGTTGCATTTTAGTATCTTTTCGAGTACGCGGAATTTTAGCATGTATTGTCCCCCCCCAAGACTTCAAGTGGTGGTAAAAATATGCAGGTAATTATCAAGCTGGCTGAAAACGGCTTGCTTCCCGACCTCCTGATCCGTTCAGGCATTCGTCTCCGGCATGCAAGAGTTCTCAAGGGGCTGAGCACTGCAGACGTCAGCTTGGATCTGGAGCAAAAAAAGTCTTTCATCCGGGAAATGGATTCCGCTCCAATTGCTGTTGTTCCTGATCTGGCCAATGTGCAGCACTATGAGGTTCCCCCGGAATTCTTCAAGCTCATGCTTGGCCCGGCCATGAAGTACAGCTGCTGTCTCTTTGAACAAAAATCCGGAGCTGAAAACGATCTTGCAGCCGCAGAAGAGGCCATGCTCGAACTTGTGGCCAGGCGCGCGGGTTTGGAGAACGGGATGAATATCCTTGATCTGGGGTGCGGATGGGGCTCGCTTTCCCTTTGGCTGGCCCAAAAGCACCCTGATTCAAAAATTACGGCCGTATCCAACGCTCAGAATCAGGTGGACTACATCAACCGCAGGGCCGCGGAGGACGCCCTGCCTCACCTGCAGGCCCGGCGGGCGGACCTGAACGATTTTCATCCCCAGGCTTTGTTTGATCGCATCGTCAGCGTGGAGATGTTTGAACATATGCGCAACTGGAGCAGCCTGCTCAGGCGTATCGCCGCCTGGCTCACACCATCTGGAGCGCTCTTTGTACATATATTTGCCCATGAAAAATACGCATATTTTTTCAACCAGGGTCCTGGACACTGGATGGGCAGGAATTTTTTTTCAGGCGGCATGATGCCTTCCGACGATCTCATGTTCTATTTCCAGGACCAGCTGAGTCTGCGCAGGCACTGGCGGATCAACGGGCAGCATTATGCTCGTACCCTCGAGGCCTGGCTGAAGCATCTGGACAGCAACCGCCAGGAAGCCCTGGAGGTGCTTGAGAGCGCCCTGCCCAGGGACTCCAGGGCTTCCGGGCGGGTAATGCTTCAGCGCTGGCGGATTTTCCTGATGGCCTGTGCGGAGCTGTTTGCCTGGAATAGGGGCAATTCCTGGTTTGTTTCCCACTATCTGTTGTCCTCAGCCCCTTGATTTGGTTTGGAGGGTGTTGTCCAGGTCCTGCATGGCACCTGTATACGAGCGTTCTGTTGAAAAACTCCTTACCGCAAAGGGCCTTCCAGGTTTCCCGGAACAGGAAACTGCCGGGGACATTGTCCTCCATCTCCTGGAACATGTTCAATGGCACGGAAAATGAGAAAAGATCGGGCTGAAGCATCTTGCGGACGTGTTTTCTGGCAGAGAGATCCACCTGTTCCAAGGGCTTGAAGAAGACATATTTGGCCGGAATGTCTGTTATGGGCAATTGGTGAACAAAGCCCTGCACCTGCTCCGGACCTTGCAGATAGCGCTCTCCTTCCAGAAAGTCGTCCTGGAAGCTGCCCGCGCCCTGGAGCTGTTCGCCCACCTTATCAATTGGCCAAGAGCATTACTCTTTGAAAAAGCAGGCCTGCATGGAAGGGATGGCCCCCGGTCCCTTTTCCTCTTCGGCCATGGCTGTGCACAGGGCCTCTTGCATTGGAATGCGTCTGATTGGAATCGGTGAAGGCTGGAAGATATCTAGCTGAACAGCACCGGGAGGCACAAGGCCCCCGGCGCATGATCAAAATATGAAGACCCTTGAAGCAGGCAAACAATCAGAAGGCCTGTGCAAGCTGCTCCATGACATCAGTTACTTACAGACAGCGTTCAAGCATTCTTCAGGCTCGAACACAACCCGTTTCCTTTCCCCTTGTTTTTGAGTTTTGAACTCGCCGAAACCTTCCAAATGAACCGTGTTGCCGTTGGCCAAACCTGTGGCTATGACCGCCTTCATGCCGTCAAAGACCATATAGGCCTCTTCATCGCTGGAGAACTTGTCCGGAAAGGCGGCTCGCAAGCTCCTGATCATGGTTTTGGTGAACCCTTCAGGAAGCTTGTGCACCCGTTCCCGGGCCACTGACAGGTCCGGAGGGGTAAGGGTGCATTTTTCATCTGTTTCAGAAAGGCAGACATCTGGAAAATCGAAGTTTACCATGGTGGTTCCTCCTGGGTTATGAGTTTTAGATCAGGTCCTGTGGCCATCGAGTCTAACTTGCGGCAGTTCTCCTCCCGTATGACGCCTGCTGTAGATCCCTCTTGGCGATATGCACGGGAGACTGAACATCAGGTTCGATCGGCGAATGCTGGTCAATGTCCAGGGATATTGCTTGAGCTCTTCTATGGTCACGTAGCGCAAAGCCTCCAGGTGGGTGGAGGCTAAGATGACCGGCGGAGCCTTTCCGGACTGAAAGGCCTCCTTCGATCATTTGTTAGAGATGCTTTCCAGAGGCCAATGCTGGCCTACCTCCGACTCACGAGGCCAAGGAAACGGACAATGACCTTGCATAGTGCCGGGCGAGGCATTTTAAATCGAAGAACTCCGTACTTGATATAGACCCGCCATCCTGCTGCTTGAGTGAAATTCCACCACCTGTCCCAGAACTGAAAGCGGTCCAATCTTCGAAACTCTCGGCACATTTGGGAAGATGGTGATCTTTGGAACCAAATGTTCACTTCACTGCCAGAAGCAGTGATGGCAATGTCCTGATCATCTGAGCTCAAGGTCAAATCAGCATTGATGTCAATGTCAATGCGCCATAACTTCTTCTGGGATGATTCCCGTGTTCTGATCTTCAAGGTTCCATTGACTTTCCATTTTGCGTGGGCTGTATCCTCCGCAGCCAGCAGTGGAACGAAAATCTCAAGGTCGATGAACTCATAGATAATCTCTGCATTTCGGCCCGTGAGCTTGTCGTACAGGCTGAGGGCTAAATCCGATCAGGAGGTAGAGGTTGTTTCGTTGGCCATTTTCTTTCTCCTTTGGTTAGAGATTGGAGAAAAAGAACCATTATTAGCTCTTGGTCTACCAACACTAATAATAATTATTAATTCAATGAATATATGTCTGTCAAGTTTTTTATTTGGGTGGCCACGAGGCAGCTATTGAGGGCCTGACACGGTAATTCTGTTCTCAGGTGTACTGAACACAAAATGCTGTAGTCCGGATCCAGAGGAAATGCACTGAAATTGTAGACAATGAGAGCCAGAACCCAAAAAAATCGAATGGATACGGGCCTGAAGCTTCCTTTTTCTATCCTTCAGGCCAGAAGACAACTCAGCCCCCAACCGCCACGATTCCCAGGGCCACGGCATAGACAACAAGTATCAGCGCGCTTTCAAACCCGATCCGTCCGATGCCGTAAGTCTCGCGTTGCACCATGCCCATCAGCAGGATGGCGGTCATCAGCATGCTGATCAGGCCCCAGGTCATCTGCAACGGCGCCATGTCGTGATAGATGGATCCACCCGGATAACCGGCGTCGGCGGCGGCTACCACCAGAATGTTGAAGCAGTTGGTGCCGAAGATGTTGCTCACTGCCAGGGTGAGGGCCCCCTGGCGAATGGCCGCGATGGTGGTGATCAGCTCAGGCGAGGACGTGGCCAGGGCCGTGAACAGCCCGCCGACCAAGGTATCAGACAGCCCGGTCTGGTCGCTGACGACCTTGGCGGCCTCCATCAGCACCCAACCAGCGATACCAGTCACTGCAGCCAGGCCAATAAAGCTGAGCCAGGCCTTCGCCAGGCCGCCGTGACTATGGGTTTCCGGCTTGTCCGGGACTGTCTGGCGGGTATGGCGGGGAAACCACATGGGTTTGTCCTTGGTACTGCGAACCAGGTACAGCCCGAACAGATACGTGACGACAATCAACGGGGTAATCGGGTGTATTCCCCACATCGACACCGGCGGGGTGGCGATGGCAAGGAGCGGCAGTGTCGAATGATTTTTGCCCAGTTGATCGGTTGATCGCTT
>CAZUER010000124.1:0-11458 GCA_964619345.1 uncultured Desulfohalobiaceae bacterium | reverse complement strand
CCGGCCGCAGCCACGTGGGTGGCCTCGAACAGGCTCTCAAAGACCATCAGGCCCCGACCAGGCCCAAAGCGAATATGGCCTCAAAGGTATCGGCGGCTACTTCATTATATTGGCCCCAATAACCACCCGCTGGATCTCATTGGTCCCTTCATAGATCTGGGTGATCTTGGCATCCCGCATCATCCGCTCCAGAGGATAGTCCTTGACATATCCATAACCGCCGAGGACCTGAACTGCTTCTGTGGTCACCCACATGGCCACATCCGAGGCAAAACACTTGGCCATAGCCGCCTCTTTGGTGTACGGAAGTTTATTGTCCACGCACCAGGCCGCCCGGTAAACCAAGAACCTGGCTGCATCGATCTGGGTGGCCATATCCGCCAGCTTAAACTGCACGGCCTGGAATTTGCCGATGGCCTGCCCGAACTGGTGCCGTTTCTTAGCGTAGCTTAAGGCTTCTTCATAGGCCCCTTGAGCGATGCCCAGGGCCTGAGCGGCTATCCCGATCCGCCCTCCGTCCAGGGTCTTCATGGCGATCTTAAAGCCGTCTCCTTCTTTTCCCAGCAAATTTTCCTTAGGCACCCGGCATTTGGAAAACACCAGCTCCCGGGTGGACGAGGAGCGAATGCCCAGCTTGTCTTCGGTCTTGCCGGCCGAAAAACCTGGAGTGCCCTTTTCAATAATAAAAGCGCTGATGCCCTGATGTTTCTTGGGGGCATTCTCATCGGTCTTGAACATGGCCACGGTCACTTCCGCGTCTCCACCGTTGGTGATGAAGTTTTTGCTCCCGTTTAAGACCCACTCCTGGCCGTCCTGCACCGCAGTTGCCTGGGTCCCTCCAGCGTCCGATCCGGCCTCGGGTTCAGTCAGCCCCAAACAACCTAGCTTGCTTCCTTCGGCCATGGGCTTTAAAAACTTCTGTTTCTGCTCCTCTGTACCGAAGAGATATATGGGATTGCTGCCCAAGGAGACATGGGCGGAAAGGACCACACCGGTGGAAGCGCAGACCCGGGAAAGCTCCTCAATGGCTATGACATAGCTCTGATAGTCGGCCTCCGCACCGCCATAGGCTTCCGGAAAGATGATCCCCGGAAGCTCCAGCTCCGCAAGCCGATCGAACTGAATTCCCCGGTCGAAACGCTCCTCCGCATCTCTTTCGGAAGCTGTAGGGGCCAGTTCCTTCCGGGCATAATCTCGTACTGCCTTGCGCAACATTTCGTGTTCTTTTCGTAACTTAAAATCCATACCTTCTCCTTGTCGTGTGAGCTTTGAGACCTTTCCCCTTTGTGCTCGACAACCACCGAGCCCCGTCATCAGTTTCCGAACAGCCTTACCAAGTCTCTGAAAAAGAAGCAATTGACAACGCACAAGCACAATACATGCCATATATACCGGCCGAACGGTAAGCTAAAGGGCTTTCCACCATGTTCCGAAAATATAAATTGGGAGGTCGGCACGTTTAAGGCGTTTTTGCCCAGATTATAATACTTTTTTCCCTGTAAGAATAAAAACTTGCAAGGAATCGGGTATCAGCCTCCGGCGGGGAGAGAGGTTCCGCGGGATAGGCCTTGCCCCGTGAACCAACCACGCCCAAAAGCGTGGTTTTCGAAGGAGGCTCACTGGGGTCGTATTTCTAGCCCGCGGAAAGACTACCATCTTCTCATCTGTGTCTATCTGTGTGCATCGGTGGACAAAACCTTTTGGCAAGCTACCCTTCGTACAGCACGGCCAGAATGGTGGCTTGGCCTTGTTGAGCGGCCACCAGATGGGGTACTGTGGACAAATAGTACACGCTATCTCCTGGCTCCAGTTCGAACCTGTCCTCACCCACCTTGACCAGGACCCGGCCTTCCAGGACAAAGATGAATTCCTCTCCATCGTGCAGGGAGGTCTCTTCGTCAGGATTTTCCTCCAGCTGCACCAGCAAAGCCTCCATATGCCGTCCCTGCACATCGGCATCCAGGCTCTGGTAGGAGTAGAGCTGTTTCTGTCCTCTAGGGGTGGTGGTCCTGGATATGGGCTTGCGCTCACTCTTGCGGGTCACTGCGTAGGGTTTGTCTCCTGGGCCGGAAACCAGACGGCTGAAGGCGGCATCCAGGGCCTTAGATAATTTGATAATTATCCCCAGTTGGGGCTGGACCTCACCTTCTTCAATGCGGGCCAGATAGGACGTCTCAAAACCGGTAGCTTCAGCCAGGTCTTCCAGACTGACCTTTTTTTCCTCCCGCAAGGCCTTGATCCGGGGACCGATATCCTGCACAGATGTCCCCTTTTCCGATCTGATCTCTCCGGTCAGATCCTCGAAAAAATCGACATTGATGTGGGCTTTATTTTCACCTGTGGGTTCCATCCCCACCTCCTTGTTGCTTGCGTTTTCCGTAGCCGGCGGCCGGTGGTCAGTGGTCGGTGATCAGAAGTCAGTAGGGCCTTTGGCGGCTGCCGCCAGTTTGATCGAGTTAGAAACAGTTTCAAAAAGGGCCGCCGTTGCCTTGTCGTAGGCCGCCCTTGCCTTCAAGGGCTGACCCTCTTCAGGGACCAGAATCCAGAGCAGATAGAATGACTTCGTATGAAACTAGACCTTATTTTGTCCGTCATTCCCGCGCAGGCGGGAATCCAGAGCAGATAGAATGGCTTTCCCCTAGATTGTCCGGCACTCACTTGCAGCATGAATCTCCCAGTAAAGCACATGGTTTGCGTCCAGCAAGTGAGTGCCGGACCGGGCAATGACGGAGGGGGGTCACACGTTTCATATATGATCAATCCGGCAAAACGTTTTTTGGGCGCTTTGGCCCAAAAGATAAGTCAGATTTGCCGGAGGCAAAGCTGACTACTGATCATTTACGGTTTCAAACGATCGGGTAAAACCGCCTTATCCCCCCAGTCTTGGGGGAATTTCTGACCCTGGACTTCACCATGCTTTTCCTTGCGCTTCTTCAGGCCCGGTCGGGCGAACTGGGGATGTCCCTCCTTCTGGGTCCGGCCGTTGATCACCGCTTCGGAGCGGAGTCTGCGGCCGATGGTCTTTTCCATCTGCTGCCCCAGCTTGAGGACCCGATCCACGTCGTAGCCGTGTTCAATGCCCATCTCATCGATCTGGACCAGAAGATCCTCCAGGCACATAAGACCCACATAGCGAGGATCCTTATAATAGTATTCTCCGGTGCCTTTGACCGGACAGTCGTCTAAGAAATTGGCCGGCTGCCCGCCCAAACCTCCCAGGGTAGCCTCAAAATGAGTGATCCCGGCCTGCAAACAGGCCAGAACCGAGGCCGCGGCCATGCGCTTGGTTTCATGGAAATGGGCGATATGCACATCCGTATTCGGGATTTCGTCCAGGATCATGGAAAAATAGCGATAGACCTCAGGGGCTGAGGCGCTGCCGTCGTGGTCGGCATGCTCCACATCGTGGGCCCCAAGCTCCAGCCACCGTTTGGTGAACTCCACCGCATCTTTGAGCTCCGTGGCTCCCCCGATGGGACTGCCCCAGATAGTACTCACCGTGCCGCACATCTTCATGCCTGCGTCATTGCATTTCTTGATGCACCGCTCAGCCTCCTGCCAATATTCCGGCAGGGTAGTCCCGGAGTTGGCAAAATGATGTTCCTCCTCGGTAGAAACCATCATCAACAGCCGGTCCGGACCAATACCTTTCTCTTTGAGTTCAATGGCCCTATCTACCGCCCCTTCCCGGATAGTGATGCACGTCAGGCAGAGGTCCTCGTAATTGACTCCTTTGCGTGCACAGCGCTTCTTGAAATGATCGCTGCGCAGATGGGTCAAGAGCTCTTCAGCATCTTTAAACTGGGGCATAATAAAGGGATTACCCAGATTGGTCACCTCGATATTCCGGCAACCGGCAAAGATGAGCTCATCCAGATAATACTTCTTGGCCGCCGTGGAAATAAACTTCTCCTCGTGCTGAAACCCATCCCGGACTGTGATGTCTCCTATGGTCACTTTCCTGGGCATGCGGGGGAAGATGTTCCACAGATTGTATTCCGTCATATACCGCGCTCCTTGTTTTCTCAATGTTTTCCATGAATCTATCGTCTGCTCTCATCAAGATTTGTTTCGTTATGTCAGATTTGCCGGAGTCAAAGCTGACCTCTAGCGAGTGCAACAGGACCTTTTGCACTCGATCATTGTCCTTTGTATACCGGTTTCCGCTTTTCCCGGAAGGCAGCAAGTCCTTCCAGTCGGTCCTGGGTGGGAATAGTCACCCAATAGGCGTTGGACTCAATGGCCAGACCGGTACTTATATCCGTTTCCAGGCCCTGATTGATTGCGTACTTTGCCTGCTCCACGGCAATGGGTCCGGCCTGGCAAATCATTTCGGCCATTTTTTGGCAGGCGGGCAGAAGCTCATCACTGGCGTGGACCTCGTTGACTAGGCCCAAGCTCAGGGCCTCCCGGGCATCCACCCGGCGCCCGGTAAAGATGAGCTCCTTGGCCTTGGCCCGTCCGATCAGCCGGGGCAGGCGTTGAGTGCCCCCTCCCCCGGGAATAATGGCCAATCTGGTCTCGGTCAGACCCATGCTGGCTGTTTCCGCCGCCAGTCGGATATCGCTGGCCAGAGCCATTTCCGTACCTCCACCCAAAGCAACTCCGTTCACTGCGGTAATGACCGGTTTGTTTAAATTCTCAATCTCAGTGAACAGATTACGGATGGTAAAGATGTATTCCTTGACCTGGGCTGGGGTCATTCCGGCTCGTTCTTTGAGGTCCGCCCCGGCGCAGAAGGCCTTCTCCCCGGCCCCGGTAATGATCAGGACCCGGATATCGGAGCGGAAGCGGACCTTGCGGATCTGCTCGTCCAAAGCCCGAAGGAGTTCGAAATTCAAGGAATTCATCACCTGCGGGCGGTTCAGGCGCAAAGTGAGTATCCCCATTTCATCCAGGTCAACTTGCAACACCTCGTCTGCCATATGCACCTCGTGCTTTAGGTTGTTTCGATATATTCCGGACTGTATATCACTCATTAATACTCAAGGATATTTCCATTAGAATCCTCCTCAAAAAAATCTTGTCTTCTGCTGAGCTACGCACATCAATTGACCGTATCCTCGGCCAGGATATCCTCCGCCTGCTCCCGCAGCTTGTACTTTTGGATCTTGCCGCTGGCGGTAACCGGATATTCGTCCACAAAGACAAATGATTTCGGAACCTTATGGTAGGATATCTGCCCGGTGCAGAACTCCTTCATCTCCTCTTCAGTGGCCGTCTCCTCGTTTTTAAGCTGGACAAAGGCCACCACTTCCTCCCCGTACTTCAGGCTGTCCACACCGACCACCTGGGCGTCCTTGACCTTGGGATGGGTGTACAGGAACTCCTCGATCTCCCGGGGATAGATATTTTCTCCTCCCCGGATGATCATGTCCTTGAGCCGGCCCACGATGCGGCAATTGCCCTCTTCGTCCATTTCGGCCAAGTCCCCGGTATACAGCCACCCTTCTTCGTCCACGGCCTCCCTGGTCTTGTCCGGCATCTTATAATATCCCTTCATGATATGGTAGCCCCGGCTGGCCAATTCCCCGGTCTTGCCTGCAGGCACTTCCCTCTTGGTGATGGGATCCACAATTTTGACCTCCACATTGGGCAAAGCCCGGCCCACAGTCTCAGTGCGCACCGGCATGGAATCGTCCCTGCGGGTCTGAGTTATCCCGGGAGAGGCCTCGGTCTGGCCGTAGACAATGGTCAGCTCCTCGGCCCCCATTTTGTCGATGACCCCCCGCATAACCTCGATGGGACAGGTGGATCCGGCCATGACTCCGGTGCGCAACCTGGAGGTGTCGTAGTGTTTCTTGTCCATCTCCTCCAATTCGGCAATAAACATGGTCGGCACCCCATGCACAGCAGTACATTGCAAGGCATCGATGGTCTCCAAAACCTTGTCCGGCTTAAACTGCGTGACAGGGGCCATAGTCGCCCCGGAGACTGTACAACACATGGTCCCAATGACGCAGCCGAAGCAGTGGAAGAAGGGGACCGGAATGCACAGGCAATCCTGGGGGGAAAGATCCATGATCTCGGCCATGCTCTGGGCATTGCCCAACAAGTTGCTGTGAGTGAGCATGACCCCTTTGGGGTATCCGGTGGTTCCCGAGGTATACTGCATCATGATCACGTCCTCGGCATCCAGGCTGTCCTGCCTGGCCTGCAGATCCTGATCATTGATTTTCTCTCCCAGTTCCAGCAAGTCATTCCAGCTGAACATACCTGGAAACCTTTCCGCTCCCAGATAGATTACGTTCTTGAGATAAGGGAGCTTTTTGGAGCTGAGCTCCCCCGGCCTGCTGTCCTTGAGTTCGGGGCAGACCTCGTTGATGACCCGAATATACTCATCCGCTTCCCGCACCCCGCCAGTCAGGATCAAGGTGGTGGCGTCCGATTGCTTGAGCAGATATTCCAATTCAAAAGCCCGAAAATTGGTGTTCACAGTGACCATAACCGCACCCATCTTGGCGCTTGAAAACTGGGTATAGACCCATTCCGGGAGATTATGAGACCAAAAAGCGAGGTGATCGCCTTTATGCAAACCCAGAGCCATCAAGCCTTTGGCCACTTTATTACAGACATCCCGAAACTGGGGAAAAGTCATTTCAAACCCATATTCGTAGGAGGCCAAGGCGATGTGGTCCGTCAGTTCCCTGGCATTAGCCTCCACCACATCTCCTATTCTCGTTTTTCCTATCTCAATGCCTGCCATGAAAATCCCTCCTCACTGGCAATGCGGATGTTTTCGCATTGTCTTTTTCTTTTCTTCTCCCAGCATCCCAGCATTCCAGCATCCCAGCATATCTTCTAGCATCCTATATACCTGGAAATAACCAGACGCTGGATCTCTGAGGTCCCTTCCCCGATATCCAAGAGCTTCTGATCCCGGTAGAACCGTTCCACATCATATTCCTTCATCAGCCCGTAACCGCCGTGGATCTGGACAGACCGATCCACCACCCGACCCATAAGCTCCGAACAATACAGCTTGGCCATGGCTGCTTCCTTGGCAAAGGGCTTGTTCTTGTTCCGCAGCCAGCAGGCCTTGTACAATAGATTTCGGGCACACTCGATCTCTGTGGCACAATCGGCCAGCTTAAAGGCCACGGCTTGAAACTTGCCTATGGGTTGCCCGAATTGCTCCCTTTGTTGGGCGTATTTCAGAGCCAGATCATAGGCCCCCTGAGCACCCCCCAGACCCATGGCCCCAATGGACAACCGTCCGCCATCCAAGGTCTGCAGCATCTGATGGAAACCGTCCCCTTTCTGCCCCAGCATATTCTTTTTGGGTATCCGGACGTTATCAAAATACAACTCGGCTGTGTTCGAAGCCCGCCACATCATTTTCTTGTGCATAGGCACGGCCTTGAACCCCGGCGTATCATGTTCAACTATAAAACAGGTGTACTCCGGTTTGCCGCTTTCCCGGGTCCCGGTTACGGCCTGGACCGTGACCCCCAGGGTCATATCCGTGGCCGCATTGGTGATGAAGATCTTGGATCCGTTGATCACCCACTCCTCTCCTTCCTGGACGGCAGTGGTCTTGCTCCCCCCGGCGTCGGAGCCGGCCGTGGGCTCGGTCAACCCAAAGCCCCACAAAGCCTGACCAGAACAAAGTGGCGGCAAGTACTTCTTTTTTTGCTCTTCAGTTCCGAAGTAGTATAAAGGTCCTATGCCCAGGGAGTTTCCGGCCGCAATGGTTGCCGCTTGAGATCCATCCACCCGGGCCAGTTCCTCCACGGCAATAATATAGGACAGGTAGTCCATACCCTGCCCCTCATATTTCTCGGAAACAAACATGCCGAACAGCCCGATTTCACCCATCTTACGGGTCAATTGGGGGGAAAACTCCTCATTTTCATCTAATTCCTGGGCCAGGGGCACTATTTCAGTCTTGGCGAACTTGCGCACTTCCTTGCGGATCATCTGCTGTTCCTTACTCAGCTCAAAATCCATATTCCCTCCTCACAGTAAAGCTGTTCTCAAGAGCAAGCCGCTCACAGTGTTCAGCATTGAAAGGCCAGATGAATCCTTATGTCCTGTCGCATCCCCAAAAACCTGCCCGTAACTTGGCAGGAAGATGCCGGCCGATGATTTCCTCCAGGTTCCTTGTGCATCCGGCCGCCTGGGGCCAATCCACCTCTGTGGAATATCCCAACTTGTGCAGAAGATAGACCGTATCTTCAGTGGGAATGTTTCCGGCTGCCCCGGGAACAAAGGGGCACCCTCCCAGTCCTCCGCAGGAGGTATCGAAGCAGCGCACCCCGCAGTCCAGGGCTGTGACCAGATTAACCAGCCCCAGTCCCAGAGTGTCGTGCAGATGCAGGGCCAAGGGGACCTGGGAGGAAATTTCTTTGATCCGGGACACAATATCCCGAATCAAGAGGGGATGGCCCATTCCGGTGGTATCAGCCAGGGCCAAGCTGTCCACTCCGGCCTGCATCAAAATTCGGGCCGTGTCAGAAACCACGTCAGGATCGATTGTCCCCTCGTATACACACCCAAAGGCGCATTGGACGCTGCCTCGGACCGTATACCCCTCTTTCTTGGCCTGCCCGATCATCTCCTGGGCCTGGGTCAAGGCTTGCTGTCTGGACATTTTGGTGTTTTTTTGGGAATGGGTGGTGCTGGCGGAAACAGATATCTCGATGCAGTCCACTGCTGTGGCCAAGGCCCGCTCCAGGCCGGTTCGATTGAGGACCAAAGCCGAGTACTCTACCCCTTCCAGATCCGGCAGGGATTGGATCAGCTGTTCGGCATCGGCCATCTGGGGCACCAGGCGGGGATGGACAAAGGACGTTACTTGTATACGTCGCAAGCCAGCCCTGATCAAGCAGGCAATAAAATCGACCTTGCCCTGGGTGGAAAGCAGAATCTCCTCGGACTGCAATCCGTCCCTGGGGCCGACTTCGACCAGTGATATATGCTGTAAATCATGCATGGATTTTCAACCTGCCGGATCTGGGGTCGGCATCTGCCATCTCAGGAACCCATTTACCCTGGACGCTCGCATGATCATTGTTTATAAAAATCTTATAATTTCAAACTATTTTAGGAAATTGTAGGCAGTGTAGAAAAACAAGACGGTTTTGTCAACGCGGAGAAAAGTATGCCTGAGCAGAAAGACCACCTCCATCCCCACCAGATCCATGACCCTGACCAGGCCCGGGAAGCAGTTTCCAAACTGCGGGAGGCTCTGCGCTATCACGCCTACCGCTACTATGTCCTGGATGATCCGCTCATCGCCGACCCGGAATACGACCGGATGATGCAAGATCTGGAAGAGCTGGAGCAGAGATTTCCTGACCTGGCCTCTCCCACCTCCCCCACCCAACAGGTGGGCGGTCCCCCCCGCCAGGCCATGGGTTTGGTCCATCATCCGGTTCCCATGCTCAGCTTACGGGCCGTGTACTCCCCTCAAGAGGCCCGAGATTTCGACCATACCTGTCGCCGGGAGTTGGGCCTGGATCAGGTCACCTATGTGCTTGAACCCAAATACGACGGTCTGGCAGTTGAGATTATTTATGAGCAGGGAGGACTGATCTCGGCTTCCACCCGGGGGGACGGAAACACCGGAGAAGACATTCTGGCTAATGTGAAAACCATTCGGGAGGTGCCTTTAGAGCTCTTATCCCTGGAGGGGGAAAAAGTGCCAGAACGCTTGGTCCTGCGGGGAGAGATCTATATGCGCAAGGACGAGTTCAACTCTCTCAACGCCTCTCGGGGTCAATCCGGCGAGAGCCTGTTCGCCAATCCCAGAAATGCGGCCGCCGGCTCGGTCCGCCAGTTGGATCCCAAGATCACGGCCCAAAGGCCGCTGCATCTATTCGTTTACGAGGTGGCCGAATGCCGGGGCCGGGAGTTTGCTCAGCAATGGGAGATGCTGATCACCTTGCCCAAATGGGGTCTCAAGACCAACTCCAAGTGGCAGAAAAAGTGCCAGGGCATCGAGACGGCTTTGGACTTTTTTCAACGCTTGGCCGAGGTACGGGACGATCTTCCTTTTGAGATTGACGGCATGGTTATCAAGGTCAACGACCGCCAGGCCCAACAACTCCTGGGCTTTCGACAGCGGGATCCCAGGTGGGCTCTGGCCCTCAAATTTCCGGCCCGCCAAGCCACAACCAGAATTAAGGACATCGATGTCCAGGTGGGGCGAACCGGGGCCTTGACCCCGGTAGCTGAATTGGAACCGGTGTCCATCGGGGGAGTAGAGGTGCAACGGGCCTCACTGCACAACCTGCATCAGATAGAATCCAAAGATATCCGCATCCGGGACCGGGTCCTGGTGGAGCGGGCCGGAGACGTTATCCCTCAAGTCGTCAAGTCATTCCCGGAAGAACGAACCGGCCAGGAGCAAAGCTTTGCCATGCCCGAAACCTGCCCGGTCTGCGGCGGTCCGGTGATCACCAGCCAGGACCGCAAGCAAAGCCGATGCACAAACATTGATTGTCCGGCTCAAATCCGGGAGCGGATCGTCCATTTCGCTTCCAGACGGGGCATGGACATCGAGGGCCTAGCCGGCCGGCGCATAGATCAGCTCCTGAACACCGGATTGGTCAAACACATCCCGGATCTGTACAGCCTGCAAAGATCAGATCTTCTCCAACTGGAAGGATATGCTCAAAAAGCAGCCGACAACCTGTTGCAGGAGATCGAGAAGAGCAAAGAAAAGCCCCTGCATCGCTTCCTGTACGCCCTGGGTATTCCCCATGTGGGTGAACATTTGGCCCAGGTTTTGGCCGCCAATTTTTCGGATTTGCACAGTCTGAGCCGGGCATCGGAGAAAACGCTCCAGGAAATTTATGAAATCGGTCCTGAAGTTGCCAAAAGTGTGCACTCCTTTTTCACCAACTCCCAAAACCAGGCTGTCTTAAACCAATTACTCCAGGCCGGAATCACTTTGGACAATCCCCTGTTTACTGATACGGTGCAGGAAAAGTCCTGGCAAGACAAAACCTTCGTCTTCACTGGAACTCTGCACAAATGGACCCGGGATGAAGCCAGAGAGCTCGTGGAACGGCTCGGGGGCCGGGTGACCAATACGGTGACCGGAAACACAGACTATGTGGTTGCCGGCCCCGGGGCAGGTTCCAAGCTGAACCAGGCCCGGAGCAAGGGGGTGGAAATTGTGGATGAGGAGAACTTTGCCCGGATGGTGGGGCAGACAACAGAGGACTGACGACAGAGGACAGAAGACTTGAAGCATAGGGCAGGGCGGAAAAAGAGGCAGGTATGGGGAGAAAAGCAGGAAGACAAATAATTGGAGGTGAACATGGGTGAACAGGTTACCTACAAAGGCTACACTGTCGAATTAAAAGAACATCGAGACAAATGCTCCGAGTACGCATTTACCATATTCGACCCTCAAGGTCGGGAGATCAAAAACGTCCCTTTGGGCGGGGAAAACCGAGACAGCGCTCTGGGCAAGGCCCAGGAGATGATTGACTTTGAGCTGGAATAC
>CAZUER010000123.1:0-11836 GCA_964619345.1 uncultured Desulfohalobiaceae bacterium | reverse complement strand
AAGATGATCTCGTCGGCCACTTCCCGGGCGAAGCCCATCTCGTGGGTCACGCAGACCATGGTCATACCTTCTTTGGCCAGGGCGATCATCACATCCAGGACCTCTTTGATCATCTCCGGATCCAGGGCCGAGGTAGGTTCGTCAAAGAGCATAGCCTTGGGTTCCATGGCCAGGGCCCGGGCAATAGCCACCCTCTGCTGCTGTCCACCGGAGAGATTGGCCGGGTAGTCGTTGGCTTTTTCCGGGATGCCTACCCGTTTGAGAAGCTGGTTGGCCTTTTCTTTGGCCGCTTTTTGAGACAGGTTGCGTACTTTTCTGGGAGCCAGGGTAATGTTCTCCAGAGCGGTCATATGCGGGTACAGCTCAAAGCGCTGAAAGACCATGCCGATTTTTTGCCTCAGGTGGTACAAGTTGGTCTTTGGATCTTGCAAAGAAGTTCCGTCCACAATGACATCGCCCTCTTGAAAAGGCTCCAATCCATTGATGCAGCGCAATAGCGTGCTCTTGCCAGAACCGCTGGGACCGCACAGAACAATGGTATGGCCTTTTTTGACCGTCTCATTGATCTCGGACAACACTTTGAAATCATCAAACCATTTGCCCAGGTTTTGAATATCGATCATCACGTCGCTCATAATACGTTCGCCTTTCGGTATTTGGTTTCAAAGTGCAGGCTGATCCGGGAGCCGATAAAGCATATGATCAGAAATACAATGGCTACAAAACTGTATATCTCAATGGATCTGTATTCCAGGTTATTGACCACGTTGGCACGAGTGACGAACTCGTGCAGGCCGATGACAAAGGCCAGGCTGGTATCCTGAAAAGTGATAATGGACTGGGTGATCAGGCTGGGCAGCATGCGGCGAAAAGCAATGGGGATGGTCACGTATCTGGCTACCTGCCAGTAGGTGAGTCCGGTGGCGTAGGCCGAGCCAACCATGTCTTTGCTGATGGACTGATACCCGGCCCGGAAGATCTCCCCAAAATAGGTGGCTTCGAAAATAATAAAGGCAATGACTGAGGAAATGAAGGGATTCATGCTGCGGCCCACAATAATGGGCAAGATGAAGTAAACCCAAAATATTATAATAATCAGAGGGATATTGCGCAGAAAATTGACATAGGCACTGACCGGATAATAAATCCAGTTCTTATCCGATATCCGGCCCAGCCCCACCAGCATCCCGAAAAATATGCCTCCGGCCAGGGCCAGGACAGCCAGCTTGAAGGTAACCACAAGGCCTCCCAGCAGAAACGGGAGGTATTCAATGATGACGTGATAGTCGAAGTACATGGTTGTTATCCCTTCCTTCCGCTCATGCCCGGAATTCTGAAACGACTCTCCACCAAGTCCATGAATTTGACCACTACCATGCCGATGAAGAAGTAGATGACCATGGCTGCGGTGGTGGCTTCAAAGCCGTGAAAGGTTTCCGCATCAATCTGATAGGTCATGAAGGTGGTCTCGGTCACACTGATGACCATGGCGATGGAGGAATTCTTGAAGATGGTCAGAAACTCAGTAGTGATAGGAGGGATGATCAACCGCAGGCAATAGGGGATAATCACGTAGCGGTACATTTGGATTTGGGTCATGCCCGTGGACAGGGCGGCCTGGTATTGATCCCGACTGATGGAGGCATAGCCGGCCCGAACGTGCTCAGCCACCCGGGATGCTGTGTACAGGCCGAGGCCGACAATGGCCACATAGAGATTAAATTGGGGTATCTTATTTATAATCGGGGTCAATGTGGTGCCAAAGAGCATGGGAAAGGCGTAATACCAGAAGAACAGCTGGACCAGAAAGGGAATATTGCGAAAGACTTCGGTATACAGGGTGGCCAGGAATCTGAGGATACGAATATTGGTCACCCGCATGGTCCCGATGAGTACGCCGAGGAGAAAGGCGATAACCCAGGCACAAGCCCCGATGAGCAGGGTGTAGCCAACCCCCTTCACGATCCACATTCCGTAAGGGTCGCTCCACAGGATGGACCAATTGAAATTGTAATCAAAGGCCATTGCTTATCTCGTCTGGTTTTGGTTCAGCCTTATTTGTGGTTTTGTTCGAGTTCCACTATGAAAGGACTTTTGGCGTAAGCTAAGCTTATGCAAGGACCAGAAAGACCACAAGCCGGGTTGCAGCCGTGTAGGCCGTCCTTCTCCGAAGGACAGGCCATTACAAAGAGGCCAGGCCCTCGGAGAGGACCGGCCTACCAGAAAGACCACAAGCGGGTTGCAACCCAGTAGCCTGCCCTTCTTCAAAGGGCAGGCCCGGCCTACTATTTCTCCCACCACCCCTCTTCAATGGGGTAGACGCTCATTTTCATATAGGTCTCGTAATCTTCACTCATGGTCATGGGCAGCTCACCGTCCGGACCCATCCATTTATCATAGAGCTCATAGAATTTTCCGGTCTTGACACTCCAGACAATGGTGTTGTTCACGAAATCCCGAAACTGGGAATCGTTTTGGCGGACGATGAAGGCATAGGGTTCATAGGCGATGGACAAGCCCACAGTTTTCCAGTTGTCGGGGTTTTTGGATTTCATGCGGATTCCTTCCAGAAGGCTCCTGTCCGTGCTGTAGGCGTCGATTTTTCCGGTTCGCAGGGCCAGCATTCCGGCCGGGTGGTCGTTGGTGACGTGAATGTCGGCCGGCTCAAACTCTCCCTCGTCAACCAGGTTGCGAATAGCCCTGATGTTGGTGGTCCCCCGGGCAGCACCTATGACCTTGCCGTTGAGATCTTTTAGAGAGTTGACTTCCATGTCCTTGGCTACCAGAAAGGTGGTATCAGAGAAGAAGAAGGGGATGCTGAAATCGACCACTTTATCCCGGGCTGCTGTCCAGGTGGGGGAACCGCAGACAATATCAATTGTCCCGGTGGAGGTCATTGGAATCCTGGTCTTGGGGGAGACAGTGAAGGGTTGAACTTTGATTTCTTTGTCAAAATGTTTGCTCAAATACTCGGCAATGACGTGGGCCATGTCCACCGAAAAACCCACCTGCTTTCCAGCTTTGGGGTCCATGTAGGAAAAAGGAACAGCTCCTTCCCGCAGACCTACGCGCAGTTTTCCGGTTTTTTCGATCCGCTTCATGGTGTCGCTGACCTGGGATTCTGTATCCTCTGCCAGTGCCGGTGAGGCGAGCCAAGCAAACAGGGCCAGAACCAAAACTATACTGCTGATTATCCTTTTCATAAAGACCTCCTTCCAGTTTGGGGTTGAAAAAGGACTGACGCAGTAAACGATGAACGAGATTGTTTATCGGCTTTTACAGTTGTGGGGAAGCAGCCTCGTATTCAAGGCCACCTCTGGCTTCTCGAACAATGGCCTCAGCCAGGGTCTGGGCTGCATCCCAACATGGGACCGCCGATTTGAGCTCCCCGGACAGAATAGAGAGTTCAGTACAGGCGATCAATAGGACCTCAGCACCTTTGGAAACCAGGTTATCCGCATTTTGTTGCAGAGTGATTTGCTCACTTTCACCGTATTGACCGGTCTTGATACTGCGGATAGCTTGCATGAGCCTGCTTTGAAGTTTTGTATCCGGGTGCAGAATCTTGATGCTGTGGGAGGCGCATGCGTGATCGTACAGACCCAGATTAAGGACGGCGGTCGAGGCCAAAAGGCCGACGCCCCGCACCTGGGGTGAGTGTTCCCGCACAGCAGCCACGGATAAATCGATCATGTTCAAAAGGGGTATATTCACTGCACCTTGGATCCCGGAATGATAATAATGAGCCGTGTTGCAGGGCATGGCCAGAAGATCCACTCCCCAGGCCTCCAACTTGCGGGCCATTTCCTGCAGACAGGGCAGGGGATCCTCTCCTGTCTTTTCAATCAAGGCCTTGATCCGGGAGGGAACCTGGGGATTATTGTCCACCACCAGGTGGATGTGATCGCAGTCGTCGGCTGCCGGGGTGGACTTTATCACCCGTTGCATCAAGTCCAGTGTGGCTTCAGGCCCCATACCGCCCAATATGCCAATAGTTTTTTGCTCCATGATGAATCGGCCACCTCTTTCAGGCCGAGTCCGGTTTGCTGTGAGGCGTAAAAGTCTGGTGAACCATCGGTATGCACAACGTCGATGACCAGCTCTTGATCAAGAAACTGCTCCTTTAGTTCTTGAGCGCAGCCACGTATCCGTTGGCTCCGATGGGATTGGAATCCCCTCCGGGAATTATGTAGCCTTTGCGTCCTTTATTGGTAAAAATATCGAGCGTCCACGGCGTTGAGGTAGTCTCTCATCTCGTAGGAGGTGCACAGGGTTCCCCAACTCAGCCCTGGCTGTTGCGGATCAATGTGCTTGTGGACTTTAGAAAAAAAACCTTCTTAGTAGCTATATTGTAAATTCAATTTAAACAAGAGGAGATGCACTTGTCAACAACATTTTGACAAAGATTTCAATTCAAAGTTGGTGGTCGGTTAACTATGTGAAGAGGAATTGACGTCGGTGTCATCAATGGGTGATAAAGAAAGAAAGCCATGATGTTGTCCGATGGAAAGATCACCAAAGGAGGTAAGAAATGACCACACCCGACACAAATCGCTATGATCAAATCTTTCAAAAGATTGAGTCAATCTGGACCAAGTATCTGGATGCCCTGGATGAGTCCCTGGATATTCTGGAAAAAGAATTGGCTACCGCAGAAAAGGACAGCCAGATCTGTACCCTGGAGTGGTGTCAGTCGACTGAAGAAATTATCGCTGACCTGGTCCATGTCATTTATAACCTGCATGTTCCCAAATGGGTTTCCGAGCAATCGTCCGCCCGATTGAAGGAGCAGAAAAAAAGAGTTCACAATATCTACGCCAAGTTCATCACCATCACCTCCCCGGACTCCATTTTTACTTAAGCTTATGGAGGCTTGGCCGCACCCAATCTACTCGTGGTAGTTAGGAAGAATAGGTTAATAAATGGTGATGACTTATATTTCCAGGCGCTTGTTTTTAGGATTGGGTGTGGCAGCTGCTGGTGGATTCGCTTGGGGTGTACCATGGGTCTGGTCCGGAATGCCCAAAACTACAGAAAAAACAATCCAGGGTATAAAAATGGAAAAGAAGCCGAGTATCGGCCTGGCCCTGGGGGCAGGCGGGGCCAATGGCCTGGCTCATATTTTGATGTTGGAGGTTTTTGACGAATTGGGAGTTGTTCCGCGCAAGATTACCGGATGCAGCATTGGAGCGATAATGGGGGCCATATACGCCTCGGGCAAGTCTGCCCGGGACATCAAGGAGATCGTGAATGAGCTGGTTGTCCGCAAACATGACACCTGGAAGGATGTCTTTTTGCGTAAAGACCTCCTGCAATGGGTGCAATTTCTAGATCCGGAGCTTGGGCAGGGAGGATTCATCAGCGGAGATGCGGTATCAGCTTTTCTCTATGAGCAGATTCAGATGGACAGGTTTGAAGACCTGGTTATACCCCTGTGCATGGTAGCCACGGATTTTTGGGAGAGAAAGCCTGTTGTCTACGATTCCGGCCCTTTGATGTCTGCAATCCAGGCCAGCATGGCTTTGCCCGGGCTGTTTACTCCGGTCCGCCGGGATGGTCGTATCTTGATAGACGGTGGGGCGGTCAATCCAGTGCCGTACGATACTCTGGTCGAGTCATGCCAGGTCACCGTGGCCGTCGATGTCACCGGACAGCGGTCCCCCAAAAAGGATCTTTCCTTTTTGGATACAATTTTCAACACCTTCCAGATCATGCAGCATTCCATTGTCCGCGAAAAGTACGCCAAGCATCCGCCGGATATTGTCATTACCCCAGATATTGTGGATGTCCGGGCTTTGGATTTTCACCGTGTGGACACTATCTTTAAGCAGGCCAAACCGGCAAAGGACAAGCTCAAACGTGAGCTGGAGGCTCTGTTTGTTTGAAGGTGCATAATGACGTCAGTTAACAGGCCCGCCAGAGGCGGCGTTGACAAGGAGTATAACTCATGGATCTGGAGCAAGCCATCACAACGGCTCTAAAGTACGAAGGCTCTAAAGTACGAAAATCAGCTCCGGGATATCTATCTCCAAGGCGCCCGGGATACAAAAGATCCGAAAGGGAAAAAGATCTATCAGGACCTGGCAGATGATGAACAGAGCCATGTGGACTAAGCGGTCCAGTTCGAATTAGACCATGTCAGCCACAGTGGCACATGGTTCGGTTTCGAGGAGTTCAATCTGGAGGTGGAATGAGAACATCATATTGAAAACTTCCGGAGGCAAAGCTGACCCTTGACGAGGATGTTATATCTAGCGCATCTTTCGCCAGACCGTCTTTTCCAGTTCCACCAGGACAAAGAGAATGATTCCGAAGAGGACTATCCGACCCCAGGTAGCCCAATCCAGTCCTGTGGTCTGAAAGAGATACTGCAGGGGAGGGGCATAGGTAAACAGAAGTTGCAAGACGACCATGGCCAGCAAAGACCAGAGAACGGCCTTGCTGCCTACCAGGTGTTTGAAGTTCCAAACCGGATTGTATATGAAACGACTGTTGAACAGATAAAAAATCTGCCCGGCCACCAGGGTGTTGATGGCTACGGTTCCGGCCAGATCTTTGTCCGCTCCATGTTCGAGTACCCAAGTGTAATGGCCGAGGGCCCCAAGAACCAGAATACAGGACACAAAGCACACCCGCCAGATGAGAAATCCGGACAGGATGGGCTCGTCTGGCGGTCTAGGCGGCCGGCGCATGACGTTGGACTCGGACGGCTCAAAGGCCAGGGCCAGGGCTAAAGTTACTGCTGTAACCATATTGATCCACAGGATTTGGGGCGGGGTAATGGGAAGCACAAAATGCCCTGCGGAGTCGATCATGCCCAGGCCCAGAAATATAGAGGCCATAACCATCAGGGCTTGGCCGCCGTTGGTCGGTAAAATAAAGAGGATAGCTTTTTTCAAGTTGTCGTAGACCGTCCTGCCTTCTTCCACGGCACTGGAAATGGAGGCGAAATTGTCGTCGGCCAGGACCATATCCGAGGCTTCCTTGGCCGCTTCCGTCCCGTTGCTGCCCATGGCTATCCCCACATCCGCCCGTTTCAGGGCCGGGGCGTCGTTGACCCCGTCTCCGGTCATGGCCACGATGTGCTGTTTGGCTTGAATGGCCTTGACCAGCCGCAGCTTATGTTCCGGACTGGTCCGGGCAAAGACGTCCACATGCAGGACCCGATCCTCCAGCTCTCCCTGGGACATTTTTTCCAGATCCTGACCGGTGAGCACATCTTCCCAATTGCCGATGCCGATTTCCTGGGCAATGGCCCTGGCAGTCAGGGCGTGATCTCCGGTGATCATTTTGACCACGATTCCGGCGGAATAGCACTCGTCAACTGATATGCATTGTCCAATGAGTTTAGCCGCGGCCTGGATTGCTTCTTCCCTGGGCGGATCGATAATCCCGAACAGAGCCAGAAAAGTAAATCCATCCTCTATATCCGCATACTCCAGGTCCTGCTTGTCCCCGGCCACCTCTTTTACCGCCAGGCCCAGCAGTCGTTGGCCCTGGGAAGCAATGTCCTGAGATTTTTGGTGCCAAAAATCCAGGTCCAAATCCTGGTCCAGGCCTTGGCCGCGCTGAGCGAAGCAACGCTCCCAGATCCTTTCCGGGGCACCTTTGAGGTAAACAAAGGCCTGCCCGTGGTGATCGTGGTGCAGGGTGGCCATGAATTTGTTCTCTGAGCTGAAGGGAATAGTGTCCCGGCGGGGCCAGAGCTCGTTTTCCCGACTCTGGTCCAGGCCGGCTTTGAGCGCGGCCACGACCAGGGCGCTTTCCGTAGGCGAACCCTCGGGTTTCCACTCATCTCCCCATTTTGAGACCGCGGCATCGTTGCAGAGCAAGGCTCCGCGCAGGATGGGAAGCAGGTCATAATCTTCCTTTAAAGGGTCAACTTCTGTATGGTCAGAAATTTGAAAGCCGCCTCGAGGTTCGTAGCCCACTCCAGTAACATGGAATTGAACGTCTACTGTGCTGATAGTCTGCACTGTCATTTCATTTTTACTTAATGTTCCGGTCTTGTCTGAGCAGATGACCGAGACCGAGCCCAGGGTCTCCACAGCCGGAAGGCGGCGGATAATGGCGTTGCGCCTGGCCATGCGCTGGACGCCGATGGCCAGAGTAATGGTCATGATGGCCGGCAGTCCCTCGGGAATTGCAGCTACAGCCAGCCCCACAGCGGCCAGGAACATTTCTCCGGGTGCAAAGTCCCGGATCAGGAAGCCGAAGAAAAAGGTCAGGCCGGCCAGGGCAATGATGGCCGCGGTCAGCCAGTTCCCGAAAACGGCGATTTGTTTGAGCAGGGGAGTGGTCAGGGTCTCAACGCCCGAGAGCAAAGAGCTGATCCGACCGATTTCGGTCTGTTCTGCAGTGGAAGCGACTACTCCCCGGCCCTGTCCGTAGGCCACCAGGGTCCCGGAGTAAGCCATACTCATTCTATCTCCCAGCCCGGCTTCTTCCTCTACAGGGTGGACGGTCTTGTTTACCGGAACCGATTCACCAGTTAAGGCCGCTTCATCGATCTGCAAGTCAAATACTTCCGTCAGCCGGACATCAGCCGGGACCTTATCCCCGGCCTTGAGAAGGATGATATCTCCGGGAACCAGCTCCTCGGCGGGAACAGTCTGCCGCTGCCCGTCCCGTAAGGCCAGAGCCTTGGGAGCCAGCATGCCCTGGATGCTCTCCAGAGACTTTTCGGCCTTGCCTTCCTGGATGAAACCGATGAGGGCATTGACTACAGTAACTCCAAAGATGACCGCGGTATCCAGCCATTCCTGGAGCAGGGCCGTGACCAGGGCCGCCCCCAGCAGGACATATATAAGCACATTGTGAAATTGGAGCAGAAATCTGATCAGCGGGCCTTTCTTGCGGGCTTTTGCCAGTTTGTTGGGACCGAACTCTTCCAGCCTTTTTTGACCTTCCTGGTGGCTGAGTCCGTCCTCCTGACTGCCCAGGGCGAGCATGACTTCCTGCACTGAAGCGGAGTGCCAGATAATATTTTCAGGAGCTTGCATGTTTTTTTCAGACATGATCATGAGCTTTCAAGGCATGGTTGCTGAGTTCAAAAATAAGTCAATCATGGAGGCGAAATAAGATAATGTTTTTTGGCATCGGTGGTCAAGAGGGCGGCTGAAACTCCTTCCTTTACCTTTGGTCCAGCCAACGGCGGACAGAACAGCTGAGTTTTTATGGTTGATTGCCAAGAGACAATACTATACAAATTTCTATGTCCTCCAGGGAACAAAGTGTCCTGGTCTGCAATGTGGTGAAAAAATGCGTTTATTAACTTTTGAGCTGTGAGGTTTTTGCCAATGCCCAACGTGTTTGGACCGGACAATTCCCAACCCGGAAAACCGCAATTCAGCTTGGAAGATCTGGACCTGAATAAGATCTTTCGCTTGCTGAGATTTGGCCTGGGACTTTTGGGCCTTATAATTTTATGGAAGGCCGTGAGCTGGGGGCACGACTTCTATACCGATTGGCTGTGGTTCAAAAGTTTGGGCTATGAATCGGTATTGATCAAGATCATCACCAGCAAAGTTTTTATCTTTTGCGTCGCTGCCGGCATATTCGCCCTGCTTGCCGTTCCAAATATGTATGTGGCCTATAAATATACAGCCGGCATGCGGCCCTTAGGTTCCAATATACCCTCTGGTTTGTACCAAACCGCCATGCGGCTACTTGGCTGGGGGGCAGTAGGCTGTCTGATATTAGGTGCAATCCTTTTAGGTACGACTTTGTCTTCTCAATGGGAGGCCGTGCTCCGTTTCCTGCACCAAGTGCCCTTTCAGGAGACTGATCCTGTTTTTGAAAAGGACTTTTCCTTTTACTTATTTTCCCTCCCGGTACTGGAGTACATGCGTTCCTGGCTCCTGACCGTGGTGGTAGTAACCATCATCCTGACCGGGGGTTTTTATTATATCAGCAGCAAGCTGCGGGGAGAGGTTTTCTCCTTGTCCGGGCGCATTACCTCTCACTTGGCCGTTCTGGCCGCAATGGCCCTTGTTTTGCTTGCAGTCGGCCATTGGTTGAGCAGGTACGAGCTGCTGTACTCCTCAATGGGTACAGTGTACGGAGTAGGGTACACTGAATCAACAGTGCTTCTTCCCGGGTACGCTGTATTGACCTTTGTGGCTCTGGCTGCTGCCGGCCTCTTGATTGTCGGGGCTTTGTCCGGAAGAAAAAGGCTTATTATATGGCCTGTTGTGGCCTGGGTGGGACTGAATATCCTGATTACCATCCTTATGCCCGGCCTTGTGCAGCGCCTGGTGGTCGAACCCAGCGAGCTGGCCAGGGAAAAGGAGTATCTGCAAAGCAATATTCAACATACCCGAAACGCCTTTGGCTTGGAGGACCTGGTGTCCAAAGATCATCCAGCCAAAGGGGCTGTTGAGCGGGAGACCATTGAGGCCAATCAGGGAACGATTCAAAATATCAGGCTCTGGGATGAAGGCCCTTTGTTGCAGAGCTATAACCAAATTCAATTTTTCCGCCTTTATTATGATTTTTTAGCCGTGCATACCGATCGGTACATGATTGATAACGACCTGAGACAGATCATGCTGGCTACCCGGGAGCTTTCTGCGGACAAGCTGCCTTCCGAGGCCCAGCGTTGGGTCAACCGCCATTTGCAGTTCACCCATGGATACGGGGTGGCCGCCTCTCCGGTGAATGAGATCGAAAGCGGAGGCCGGCCCAGCTTTATGCTCAGCGACGTGCCTCCAAAAGGCAAAATAGATCTGGAACGTCCGGAAATATACTATGGCTTAAAAAGCCTGGACCATCTCATTGTCCGGACCAGAATGCAGGAGTTCAATTTTCCCGGTCAGGATGGCCCGGAATATACCCATTATCAAGGTTCAGGCGGTGTGCGTATGGATTCCTTTTTCCGCCGCTTGATGTACGCCTGGAAATTTAAAGACATCAACATACTCATTTCCGGAGAAATAAACGAGGACAGTCTCATTCAGTACCGGCGGACAGTCAGAGAGAGGTTTTCCACCCTGGCGCCCTTTTTGACTCCGGATAGAGAGGCATACAGCGTGGTGGCCGACGGGCGGCTGTTTTGGATCCAGGATGCGTATACCACATCCAACCGTTACCCCTATTCAACACCCTGGGAAGATGGCTTTAATTACATCCGCAACAGCGTCAAGGCTGTGGTTGATGCCTATAACGGAAACGTCGACTACTATATCGCCGACCCTGACGATCCTTTAATTCAAACTTATGCGGACATTTTTCCGGATCTGTTCCAACCCATGCAGGACATGCCCGAATACCTCAAATCCCATGTCCGGTATCCCCTGGATTTGTTTACCGCTCAGAGCCAAATGCTTCTGCAGTATCACATGCAGGACCCGGTAGTCTTTTACAACAAGGAAGACCAATGGTCTGTGCCCATTCAATCATCTTTTGGGCAGTCAGAGGTGCTCAAGCCCTACTATATTGTGGCCAAACTGCCGGGTGAGGAAAAAGAAGAGTTCCTGCTCATCCAGCCCTTTACTCCGCAAAATAGGCACAATTTGGTGGGATGGATGGCCGCCCGCAGCGACGGGGAGAATTACGGCCAGCTGATTCTTTTCCGGTTTCCTTCCGGCCGCCATGTGGACGGACCCAATCAGGTAGAGGCCCGGATAGACAACGATTCGGTCATTTCCGAGCAGTTTACCCTCTGGGGGCAGGTGGGATCGGAAGTCTCCCGGGGCATCCTCCTGGTCATTCCGGTGGGCGACTCTCTGCTCTATGCCGAGCCGGTTTTCCTCAAACCGGATACCTTGGAGTTTCCAGAGCTGCGACGGATCATCCTGGCCGACTCCAGGCAGGTGGTCATGCACAAGACCCTGGA
>CAZUER010000122.1:0-11857 GCA_964619345.1 uncultured Desulfohalobiaceae bacterium | reverse complement strand
ACTTGGACCACATTGAAGCTCCCCCGGCCGCCGATTTCCTGGTAGGACCGGACCAGGGAGGCCACCCGGGGAAAGGAAACCGGATTGCCGATCATGGCCGCCTGAGCCACGCTCGGGCTGACCGAAACCGGAGAATACAAACGTTCTCCCTCCGGTTGGCTGTAGTAGCGATATACAGGATCGGCATGCCTGGATTGGACCCCGAAAATGCGTGGAAGTCTTTCTATGATTCCCAGACGGTGCAGCTTGAGAAAACCGGACATGACGGCCGAGATGTTCCCGGCATTACCGATGGGCACAAACAGGGATTTTCCGGAAACATCCCAATCATACCACTGGGCCACTTCAAAGGCATAGGATTCCTGGCCCAGAATCCGCCAACTGTTCTTGGAATTTAACAAGGCCACCCGGTAATTCTCGGCCAGGTATTCCACTACACGCATGCAGTCGTCGAACACTCCCGGCAGCTCCAGGACCATGGCCCCGCTGCCCAGGGGCTGACCCAACTGCTGGGGAGTGACCCGACCTTGGGGCAAAAGAACCACAGCGGTCACCGGCGGCCCGACGTAGGCGGCGTACATGGCGGCCGACGCTGAGGTGTCTCCAGTGGAAGCGCAGATGGTAAGCACATGGGACCATTCATGCATGCGGGACATGGCTTTAATAGCACTCAAGGCACAGGACATGCCCCGGTCCTTGAATGATGCGCTCGGGTTCTGACCGTCATTCTTGAAAGCCAGGGACTGGCCGGTCAAAGCCTCCAGCCTGGGGTTGGCCCTGACAATGGGCGTATTCCCCTCACCCAGCCAAACGATATCCTCCGGTTCGACAATGGGGCTGATCAGTTCGTAAAAACGAAAAATGCCCCGCAGAGCTGGATGCTTGCTCATGGCCCGAGCATCGAGCAACTCCCGCCAATGTAGACCGTCGGTGGCCATTAATTCCTGGAAGCGGACGTCTTCCAAAAGAAAGACCCCCTTGCATTCCGGGCAGGTGTAATGCAGATCCTGGCCTGAATATCTGGCCCCACACTGCTGACAGACGTATTCCAAGCTCCCGCGATAAGCGGGGAACTCGTCGTGTATATGCATTATAATACTCTGGTTTTATGCATTTAATACATGGGTATGAAAACTGGAAGTTAGCTCATTTGCCGATCCCCTTGTGACGCACCGGGATAATAAGAGGATGGCTGGAGCCATAAGAAGAAGAAGTCCCCAGGGAGGACCCTGGGAACGAAGAGGTAACAGGCCCGCCAGAGGCGGCCTTGACATCTGATCTCTGATGTCTGATCTCTGTTCTCTGCCATCTGTCCTCTGTTCTCTGTCTTCTGATCCCTGTCCTACCCCGGCCACACCTTGGGGATGCTCCACGTTATAATAACCATGCCCAAGGCGGCTTTGGCCACAAATCCAACCACTTTGCCCAGCATAGCCCCTTTGGAAGCCTGGAGGGCTTCCGCCATCTGGCGGCCGGAGAGCAATTCTAAACTCAAGCTCCCAATAAAGGCCCCGGCCAAGGCCCCCAAAATAGCTCCCAGCCCGAGAAAGAAAGGAGCGCCCAGAATCGCTCCCACCAGGGCTCCAACCAAGGCTCCCCAACTTCCCCGATTGCTGCCCCCATACTTCCTGGACCCGACCATCTGGCTTATGAACTCAATAATCTCAGCAATCCCGGCCAAGGCCACAATACCGGCAAAAAACCACCATCCGGCCGGCATGTCCGGCTGCATCCACTTCCACAGGGCCAAAAGGACAATGTTGACCCAGTTGCCCGGCAGACTGAAAAAGTTGGAGGCCCAAACAACAAATAAGAGGAGCAGAAAAAGCCCGGCCGCTATTTCCAGCAAAAGATATCCTCCTCACCCCTCACGCCGGTCTACTACCCTCTCGGCCTTGCCCTGACTCCGGGGCAGGCTGTTGTGTTCCACGAGATCGACCTTGGGGGTGACCAGCAGCTCCTCGCGCAAGGCCCGGGATATCCTTTGTTTCAGGGCTTGCAAGACCCGCATGTCTTCCACAAAAGACTCGTCTTTTATCTCCACCTTGACCCGCATTTGATCAATATAATCTTCCCGCTCCAGGATGATCTGATAGTTTTGTCCCACCTCTTCAATGCCCATGAGGACCTGTTCCACCTGCATGGGGTAAATGTTCACCCCCTTAATAATGATCATATCGTCCGCCCGACCCAGAATGCGGTCTATACGCTTATGAACCCGACCGCAGGAGCACTGGCCGGGAAGAATCCTGGTCAGATCCCTGGTTCGGTAGCGAAGCAGAGGCATACCCTGCCGGGTCAGGGTGGTGACCACCAGTTCTCCAATCTCCCCTTCCGGAACCGGTTCTAATGTCTGGGGATCAAGGATTTCCACAAAATAGGCATCCTCCCAAATATGCATTCCGTTCTGGGCCGGACATTCAAAGGCTACCCCCGGTCCATTCATTTCCGATAAGCCGTAGGAATTATAGGCCTTGATTGCATAGAGCTCTTCAATCCGGCGGCGTATTTCTTCTGTGTGCGGTTCAGCCCCAATCAGAGCGATGCGCAGGTCAAGGGAATGGGGATCAATGCCCAGATCGTCAAACACAGTGGCCAAATGCAACGCATAGGAAGGAATGATGTGCATGGCCGAAACCCGGAAATCCTTCAAGAGCTTTATCTGGCGTTTGCTGTTTCCGGCCCCGGCCGGAATAGTCAGACACCCCAGACGCTCCGCCCCGTAGTGAATACCCAGACCACCGGTGAACAATCCGTACCCGCTCAAATTCTGAAATACATCCCCGGGTCGCATACCCACCATGTACATACATCTGGCCACCAAGTCAGCCCAGGTATTGACATCCTCTTCAGTATACAAGATGGCGGTGGGACTGCCAGTTGTTCCAGAGGAGGCATGCAGACGGACCATGGAGGATATAGGCTCGGTCAAAAATCCATATGGGTATCCGGCCCGCAGATCATCCTTGGTGGTCAGGGGGAGATCCTGAATGTGATCCAGACTGCTCAGAGTCAGCTGGGGAGAAATCCTGGTCCGGTAAAAAGGCGACCGGCCAAGACGATTGAGGATGGATTGCATGCGCCGAAGCTGCAGGGAGTGAAGCTCCTCCCTGGTCAAAGTTTCTTCGGGATGAAAAACGACCGTGGATGGGGATTGACTGAACATGGGAGCTACCTGATGGCGTCTCGGCCCATGGGCCGATTGCTTGTGTTTATAAACGTATATGTGCTCATAACGAATAACAGTCCCGCCAACGGCGGGACTCAACTCCGATCTCCGGCTACTCCTCCATCCCCCCTTGTTCCGAAGGCTCCGGGATGGCGGACAGATTTTCGAACGCAGTGCAGGAACTGAAATACTTGAGTTTGGCCGCCCCGACCGGTCCATTGCGTTGCTTGCCGACAATAATCTCGGCAATCCCCCTTTCCGGATTATCCTCTCGGGTATTGTACACATCGTCCCGGTACAAAAAGACAATGAGATCCGCATCCTGCTCAATAGCTCCTGACTCCCGCAAGTCGGAGAGCATTGGCCGCTTGTTGGTCCGCTCTTCCACCTTGCGGTTCAGTTGGGCCAGGGCCACCACCGGGACATCCACTTCCTTAGCTAATGCCTTGAGATTACGAGATATATGGGATATTTCCTGCTCTCTGGAATCTTTGCGCTGGCTGGTGTGCATGAGTTGGAGATAGTCCACGACTACCAGACCCAGCCCGGTCTCGCCCTTCATTCTTCGGCACCTGGCCCGCAGTTCCATGGGATCCAAAGAAGGGGTGTCATCAATGGCGATGGAGGCCTGGGACAAAGCTTCGGCGGCCTGATACAGCCTGGCCCAATCTTCGTCTTGGAGAAATCCACTGCGCATTCGGCTCAAGTCCACCTTTCCCCAGGCGCAGAGCATGCGCATCATCAGCTGTTCCATGGACATTTCCAAAGAGAAGATGGCCACCGGAATACCGTGCAGAATGGCAGCCCGCATGGCCACATTCAGACCAAAAGCAGTTTTCCCCATACTGGGTCTGCCAGCCACGATGATCAGATCGGTTCGTTGCAGACCGGCGGTGATTTCGTCGAATTGATGATAGCCGGTGGGTACCCCGGTAATCAGTTCCCGCTGTTCAAACCTGGTCTCCAGATATTCAAAGACCTGATTGACCAGCTCTTTGCTCATTTTAAAGCCGGACCGGACCCGCCCCTCGGAAATGCCAAAGATATGTTGCTCTGCCCGGTCTAAAATAGTCTCCGTGTCATCCGAAGACTCAAAAGCCTCGGTGATAATGGAGGCGGATTCATGGATGAGCTCGCGACGAACTGCCTTGTCCCGGACAATGCCGGCATAGCTTAAAGCATTGGCTGCACTGGCCACCGACTCGGTGAGGGAGGTCAGATAAACTGCTCCGCCCACCTCCTCAAGTTTTCCCCGCTTTTGCAGCTCATCGGCCACAGTGACCAGATCGATGGGCACATTGGTTCGATACAGATCCAGAAAGATCTGGTAAATTGTCCGATGGACAGGGGAATAGAAATCCTCGGACCGCAAAATGTCAATGAGGGTGTGCAGGAGGGAGTTGCGTAAAAAAACCCCCCCCAAAACTGCCTGTTCCGCGTCAACGTTCTGGGGGGGGACTTTTCCGACCAGGTCGGAATTGACCCGGGAGAGGGACTGAACGCCCTGGGGTTCCTGCTGTCTCCGCTTATTCCCCGTCCCCGCTGCTGGCTGATTCTTCGCCATGCCGAACCACGTTTACCTTAAGTTCCGGGCGTACACCGGAGTAAAGCTTGACCGGGACCTGGTGTTCACCCAGACTCCGAATAGGATTTTCCAGCTCAATATCCTTTTTATCGACCTCCAGGCCCTTGCTGGCCAAGGCCTCAGCAATCATGGCGCTAGTCACCGACCCATACAGCTTATCTCCCTCGCCCACCCGGACGGGGATCTGCACAACAGTCTCTTCCAGCTTTTCAGCCAGGGATTGGGCTTGGGACCTGGCTTTATCCAGCTTTTCCTGCAGCTTACGCCGCTGTTGCTCAAAGAGCTTCAAATTGCCAGGTGTGGCCTGCATGGCCAACTCCTGAGGGATGAGATAATTGCGAGCATAGCCCGGCTTGACCTTGACCACATCCCCGAGCTTCCCGAGATTTTCCATATCTGTGCGTAAAATAACCTCCATATTCTCTCCTACACGGTCTTTTTCTTGACCTCTGTGCTGTGAACAGCTGTGTAGTACATAAGGGCCATCTGGCGGGCCCGCTTGATCTCCGTGGTCAACTTGCGCTGATGTTTGGCGCAGGTTCCGGTTATGCGGCGGGCAATGATCTTGCCCCGCTCAGTGACAAAATCCTGCAAGATATCCGGGCGCTTGTAATCTAAAGGAAGATTCTTATCCGCACAAAAACGGCAAAATTTCTTCCGGGGTGTAAACTTAAAGGCCATGAACTACGCCTCCTGGACTGGTTGGAATTCGTCGGCAAGCTTGACAGTCATGAACTTGAGAACACTGTCAGCCATCCGGATCCGGCGCTCCAATTCAGAAACCACCTGACCCAAAGCCCCATATACCAAACGTACATAGTGCCCTCGGGTATGTTTTTGAACCGGATAGGCCAAGGTTCGCTTGCCCCAGTCGTCCACCTCAAGTACCTGGCCGGAGTACTCACCCACTACCCGGCTGAGGTCGTCCACAACCTGTTGCCTGTCCTCAGAACCGATGTCCGGACTAAAGAGCAGGAGCGTCTCAAACTTTCTGTGCATTGGTGTCTCCTTATGGTCTGTGGTTCCAGGTCCCTGAACCTGAAACAAGGCAAAGAAGGGAACATAGCCCTGGTCGAATACTGTGTCAAGCTCAGGAGTATTCCAGGGCCTCGGGGATCAGAATGGATACTTCGGCCTCTTCCCGCAGTCCTTGCAGATAGGCCTGAAAAAGGGTCTGCTCCCGGAGTCTGCGCACATTCTCGATCCAAAACGATTTCTGATCCTCCCACATCGTATCCGCCGGAGGCGAGATATTTTTCAAACGGGCCAGGATGGTCGTGTCCTGAACAATATAGGGCTCATCCAGCCACTGGTCTTCTTGGGCGGCGAAAACGGCTTGGGCCAGTTCCTGATTTTGACCCAGCCCGGGAATAAATCCTTGCCGTCTGGTAAAGGACTGACTGGTCTGGACTTCATATCCCAGCTCCTGAGCCGTCTTTTCTGTCCTCAGTTGCTCCAGGGCCTCCTGGGCCGCAGCTTGAGCCATTTCCCTGGCTCTTTGCTTTTGGACCGCCTCACGGACTTGGTCCTCAATCTGCTCCAGGGCCGGGATGTGGGCCGGTTCATGCCCAGTCTTTTGGGCCACCACATAACCGTTGTCCAGCATAATTGGGGTATCGGTTATCTCCCCTTCCTGCATCTGCAGCAGCTTGTCCATCTGTTTTTGACCCAGATTGAATTCCTGGGGCGGATTCTCCTGGCTTACCGGGCCGATTTCCTTCACGCTCAGGCCCACGGCATCGGCCGCCTGCTCTAAATCCCCGCTGGTCAGCACGATCTGCAATACCTCATCCAGTCGATCTTCCAACTCCTGCATGGCCTTGTCCCGGGCCAGACGGTTTTGAATATCCTCCCGGACCTGATCCAGGGGTTGAACCCCGGCCTCCCGCCGATCGCTAACCTGAATAAGATGATATCCAAACTGAGTGCGCACCGGCTGACTGATTTCACCGGGCTGCAAAGCAAAGGCCGCCTTTTCAAATTCCTGGACCATGGAGTTGCGGCCGAACCAGCCAAGGTCCCCGCCCCGTTCAGCGCTCGGGCCTTCGGAAACCTCTTCGGCCACTTGGGCAAAGTCTGCTCCTTGTTCCAGGCGTTTGGCCGCCTCTTCAATCTCCTGTCTGGCTTGTGCCACTTCCTCTTCTGTGGCGTTGTCAGCTACCCGGATAAGGATGTGACTGGCTTTGACCTGTTCCGGCCGGGTGAACTCCTGCTGGTGATCTTCATAGTAGGCCTTAACTTCTTCCGAGCTCACCTCTTGCTTCTGGGCCAAGGTCTTGGGAGTGATGACCAGGGCCTGCATACTCATAGTGGCCGGTCGCTCATACTCCTCTTTATGTTCTTTGTAGTAGGCTGCAATACCGTCCTCTGTCACTTCAACCTGCTGCATATAATCCTGGGCTGGAAAACGCACATATTCGATGGTGGCCTTGGCCTGCATGTAATCAAAGAGCTCCCGGGCCTCACTTTCCGGCACCTGGACAGGAGCGGTGACCACCCGGCGCAGGGTTTCCCCAACCAGGTCCATGCGGATATCGGCCTCGAACTGGGCCGGACTGAGGTTATTCATTCGCAATAGTCCCTGATACCGGTTGGGATCAAACTGAGCGTCCTCGCCTTGAAAGGCACTCATTCCCCTGATCCTGGTTCGGACCTCTGTGGATCCCACAAAAAGGCCCAGGTCTTCGGCTTTGGTTTGAATCAAGCGCTGATTGATCATCTGTTCCAAAACCTGGCGTTTGAGATCCATATTTTTCAGAGCCTGAGAGCTGACATCCCCCTGTTCCCGGCGCAGGGCCTCCACTTGTCGCTGGTAGTTTTGAACGAATTCCTTCAGGCCTATCTCCTGATCACCCACTTCAGCCAACACCTGCCGCTCCGGGTTGCGGAAACTGCCCACCCCCCAGAAGACAAAGACCAGGACGATTATGGCGAACAGGAGTTTAACACCCCACGACTGGGCGTTGTTGCGTATTGCTTCCAGCATAGAATCTCCATTGAGCTGTAATGAGTAAAATATCCACCTTTCTCCATTCCCGCAGTGCTACCTGCCCATATTTCTATAGGATATACCGGCTCAAATCCCGGTCTTCCTCGATATCCTTGAGCTGATCCTGCACGTACTGGGCGTCGATAATCACTTTCTGACCGGCCTGCTCGGCCGCAGAAAAGGACAGTTCATGCAAAACTCTTTCCAGGAGGGTATACAGGCGTCTGGCCCCTATATTTTCCGTCTCTTCATTGATACGCTGGGCGTAGGCCGCGATCTCCCACAGGCCGCTTTCTTCAAACTCTACTTGCAGTCCCTCGGTGTCCAGCAGCGCTCGATATTGAACTGTCAGAGAATTTTGAGGTTCTGTCAGAATCTGATAGAATTCTTCCTGTTGTAAGGCAGCAAGCTCCACCCGCAAGGGGAATCGGCCCTGAAGCTCCGGAATGAGATCCGAGGGTTTGGAGTAGTGAAAGGCCCCGGCGGCAATGAACAGGATATGGTCGGTGCGCAGCATGCCGTACTTGGTATTCACCACACAGCCTTCGACCACGGGCAAAAGATCCCGTTGCACTCCTTCCCTGGAGATATCTGTCTGTTTACTCCCGCTTTGGGAGGCACTGACCTTATCCAGCTCATCCAAAAAAATGATTCCGCTTTGCTCCACCCGCTCTTTGGCCATTTCCACGACCTTGTCCTGGTCGATGAGCCGTTCCGACTCCTGCTGGATGAGGTGTTCGTATGCGTCGGCCACCTTCATCTTCCTGGTTTTCTTTTTTTTGGGGAACATACGGCTGAACATGTCCCGAAACTGCATCTCCATGTCTTCCATGCCGGGCATGGCCATCATCCCCACCTGCATACCCGGACCTTCCACTTCCACTTCCACCAGTCGGTCGTTGAGCTTTCCATCCCTCCACAGTTGACGGAACTTCTCCCGAGTAGGATTTTCCGTCTGTTCTCCGGATTCGTCCTGTCCGCCCTGGGCCTGATCCGATTGGGACTTGGGCCGGGAACTGGGCAGCAAAAGATCCAGAAGGGCCTCCTCGGCCAATTGCTCCGCCTTTTCCTTGACCCGATCCGTCTCCTCCTGGCGGACCAGGTTGACCCCGATCTCCATAAGATCCCGAATCATGGATTCCACATCCCGGCCTACATATCCGACCTCGGTAAACTTGGAGGCCTCGACCTTGAAAAAAGGCGATCCAGCCAGCTTGGCCAGGCGACGGGCTATCTCTGTCTTCCCCACCCCGGTGGGGCCGATCATAATGATATTTTTGGGGGCCACCTCTTCCTGCAACTCGGGATCGAGCTGACGTCGACGCCAGCGATTGCGCAGGGCAATGGCCACCATGCGTTTGGCCTCTTCCTGGCCCACAATAAATTTGTTCAGTTCAGCTACTATCTGCGGCGGGGTAAGTGTTGCCTGCATAACTTAGAAGACCTCTTCAATAGTGACTTGTTCGTTGGTGTATACACACATGGATGCGGCGATAAGCATGGACTTTTCGGCCACCTCCCGGGCCGAAAGCCCGGTATTCTCCATCAAAGCCTTGGCCGCGGCCTGGGCATAGGGACCGCCGGATCCGATCCCCACTGCGCCGTCGTCCGGTTCGATAACGTCCCCGGTTCCGGTCAGGACCAGGACCGTGCCCTTGTCGGCCACGACCAACATGGCCTCCAGACGGCGAAGGTACTTATCAGTACGCCAATCCTTGGCCAATTCCACACTGGCCCGCAGGAGATTGCCGCTAAAGGCCTCCAGTTTGGCCTCAAACCGTTCGAACAGGGTAAAGGCATCGGCCGTAGCTCCGGCAAATCCAGCCAGGATCTTGTCCTTGTACATGCGCCTGACCTTGAGGGCCTTGTGCTTTAAAACCACAGCCTGTCCCATGGTCACCTGCCCGTCCCCGGCCATAGCTACGCCCTCCTGGGTCTTAACCGCCAGGATCGTGGTCCCCTGTAAATTCTGTTGGCTCACGTTGTCCTCCAGTGACTCTATTCAATCGGCAAATTTGCCTCGGCAAATTTGAAGCAACACTTTGCTGGAAATAGAGCTGTTGTCAAGCCTCCAGCCCGAAGACCCGTACCGCCTGCTCCCGCCCTTCTGCTCCCGCCCTTTGAGATGAACTTCCAGACTCTGAGCAAATAAACATGAGTTTGAGTCCAACCGACATGCCCCTTCCTCCCGGTTACGCTCACAGAACAGCGCAGAGACCATAAAGTTAGTAAGCAATGAGGGTTTCCCAAGCTTAAATTGTATATTTATAAAAACATATCTCTTCACAATCAGCAAACAGCGAAAAATCATTGAGTCCAACCTCCTGTCCATTTGACCCCTGTGAGGGCCTGACGTAAGATGTTTGATCATAGCAGTTAAGGAGAGCTCATGTCCGAAGTCTTTCAAAAACGGCGGGAAAAATTGCGGTCTCGACTCAATGAACACGGAATGGATTCCTACCTGGTCCTGCACCCGGCTAACCGCTATTACTTGAGCGGATTTGAACTGCACGATCCGCAATGCAATGAAAGTGCCGGGGCATTGCTTATATCAGCCCAGGGAAAAGACTGGCTGTGCACAGACCCCAGGTACCTGGAAGCAGCCAAGCGGGTGTGGCCGGAAGAGGCCATCTCCATCTACCGCAACAAACGAACCCAGGCTCTGGCTGATTTTTTGAGCAAACAAGGCCTGGGCCGGCTCGGTGTGGAGACCAAAATCATCAGCCATGAGCTGTTTGCCGCTTTAGAGCCCTCCTTGTCCTTGGTTCCCCATTTAGGACTGGTAGAAGAGCTACGGGTGATCAAGGACGAGCTGGAGCTGGAGCTAATGACCGATTCCTGCCGCCTCAATCATAGTGTGTTCTCCTTGTTGCCCGCCTGGCTGGAGCCGGGCCGGACAGAACAGGAACTGGCCTGGCTCATCGAACGCAGCTTCCGGGAGCATGGGGCCACTGAACTGGCTTTTCCTCCCATTGTAGCCGTAAATACCAATGCGGCCTTACCCCATTCCATTCCCGGCTCCGATCAGCTGACAACAAACTCATTGCTCCTAGTGGATGCCGGAGCCCGCTATGAAGAGTACTGTTCTGATCAAACCCGTACTCTGTGGATAGGGACCAAACCGAGTGACACCTTTCAGCGCACCCTGGATCTGGTCCAACAGGCCCAACAGAAAGCTATTGAGGCCATCAGGCCTGGAATGGAGATCAAGGACCTGTACCAGGTGGCTTGGAAGTTTTTTGATGCTCACAAAGTAGCCGAGCACTTCACCCATGCATTGGGTCACGGCATCGGACTGGAGACCCATGAATACCCGGGCCTTGGCCCCAAGGCCCAAGGGAAATTGCAAGCCGGGATGGTCATCACTATAGAACCAGGACTCTATTATCCTGACTGGGGCGGCATCCGCTGGGAGCACATGGTCCTGGTTACGGATGACGGAGCAAAAGTCCTATGAAGAAGCCTTCTTCTTTACCCCCGCCTCCTACATGGTCAAAACGGATGTACATCCGCATTCCCCGCCGGGACATAGCTTTTTTCAAATTCATGCTGGAATGCGAGCACAACCTGGCCCTGATGACCGTGGTAGATAAGTATGAAGCAGATATTATGTTAAGCTTCGCCCCCGGGCAAATCCAAGAAGTGGAATGCTTTGTAAAACGCATGGAGACCGAAATGGCTGTACACCGAATTTTCCTGCCTGAGGCCGGCAAAGGGTCTTCAGAATGCTGGTGATATTTGACTCTGTTGTCTCTGTTCTCCCTTTCCACCTTGCCCTTTTACTGCATGAAGCGAGGAGTTATGCTCAAAGTGACCTGCCTGGGAGCCACCCAGACCGTGACCGGTTCCAATTTCCTGCTTCAAACCCGCTCCGGGAAACAATTCCTTTTGGACTGCGGCCTGTTTCAGGGCCCCAAAAAAATAGAGCGTCGCAACTGGTCGGATTGGGATTTCGACCCGGCTGAGATTGAAGCCGTCCTTCTGACCCACGCTCATATCGACCACAGCGGACGCATCCCTCAGCTGGTCAAGGACGGCTTTACCGGACGCATCCTGACCACCCACCCCACCGCCGATCTGTGCCGGATCATGCTCCTGGATTCAGCCAACATCC
>CAZUER010000121.1:0-12027 GCA_964619345.1 uncultured Desulfohalobiaceae bacterium | reverse complement strand
ATCCCCGGCCTGTCCAGGCGCACGGTCTGAAAATCGAGGTGGATGTGCCCAAAGCCAATCAGGGACCGCAGGTCTTTGATTTGAAGAGGAGAAAGGGGAAGTCCGGTACGGTCAACCATATCCCTGGTCCTTTGCAGCAAGGGGAGAATGGTGATGTCGAAATGTCCCTGGCTTTGTTCGTACAGATCGGAGCAGGCGGTCAGGACCTGAAACAGATCAGGGGGGACATCGTGAAGTATTCCGTTTTGGTTCAGGCTGCTGATATGGGAATCGGAACGGAAGCGGTCGAAAACCGGAATAAGTTCCTGCATGGTTTGAAAAGCCAGGTCCTGGGCCATGAGGGCTCGTTCTCTGGATCTATCCACAACGGCAATAGTGACCACAGTGTTCATCAGGGGCAAAGTTTTGCAGATGTTCTGCTCTCCAGATGAGGATTGAGGAGGAGCGGACCAATTCAGGACAGGAGTCAGAGACCCCAGACCGATCAAACCCAACAATCCCAGAAACTGACGCCGTCCAAAAACCGGCATATCCCGCTCCAATAGTTTTCATTCCAGATGGATGAAGACGCTGAACACAGATGTTGTCAGCGATGTCTCCGGCAAATCTGACCTGTTTTTTGCCCCAAAACCGGCAAAAAAAGGATTTGCCAATTTGATCGAGGTAGAAACATGGGCATTGGAGCCAAAAGCGAATGGGGTACCTCTGAAATGATCTAAGCCATCGTAAGCCCAGACGTCAATACTGGACAAAATGGTCTCAAAGCTGCTGGTATCGATTTGACCTTAAATTGGAAAGTGGGTACATCTCTAGTCAGCTTTGTCTCCGGCAAATCTGACCAATTTTTTGGGCCAAAGCGCCCAAAAAAGTTTTGCTGTTTGATCGATTCTGAAACTTGAGATTTTAGCCAGAGTCGTAAGAGATTCCCCTTGTTTGCTTCCAGGGTTTAACCCGTGTAATCTCTTCCATTTGATTGGGATTTTCCCTGGGGACGTCTTCTTCTTGTGGCTCCGGTCATCCTCTTATTGTCCACGCACATCACATGGGGGTTGGCAAATAAGCTAATTTCTGTTTTCATAAGAGGGTTGGTAGGGAGACGACAGGAAATATCCGGGTATGAACCTGTTGATTATACAATACGCCCGCAAGGGCTCAACCCAGGTCGACTATATGGACAAAGCGACAATCTCACCATTTTGGGCCCCAGCCAGACTGGGCAGGACAATCATCAATGCCATTCATGAATTGGGGGCTGTATTTGTCTTTTTCCTGGCCGGTGTGCGCCACATGTTCACCTGGCCTTTACAGGTGCAGAAAGCCGTGCAGCAAGTGTATTTTATCGGGGTCAAATCCATATTCGTCATCCTTTTGGTCAGCTTGTTCACGGGAATGGTCTTGGGGCTGCAGCTCTACTATACTTTGGTAAAATTCGGCTCCGAAGGAGTGCTTGGAGCTGCCGTGGCCTTATCCATTATCCGTGAGCTGGGTCCGGTCCTTACGGCCATTATGATCATCGGCCGGGCCGGTTCGGCCATGGCTGCAGAGATCGGTATCATGCGCATTACTGAACAGATCGACGCTTTGTTCACCATGGATATAAACCCCATCCGCTATTTGATCAGCCCCCGCATTGTGGCTTCTTTGATATGTTTTCCTCTTTTAACGGCCATGTTCGACGTTATTGGGATTATGGGCGGGTATTTGACCGGAGTGGTCCTTTTAGGCATCAACCCCGGAGTCTTTTTCTCCAGGATGGATACCCTGGTGGTTTTTGCCGATGTCAGCGGCGGATTCATCAAGGCCCTTGTTTTTGGGATCATTGTAGTCATCATCTGCTGTTATCAGGGTTTTTTCGTCCATCAACGCCCGGAAAGCCACGGAGCCAAAGGAGTGAGTCTGGCTACAACCCGGGCTGTGGTCTTTTCTTCGGTAGCCGTCCTTATTTCTGATTATGTACTCACTTCTCTCCTGCTCTGAGTTTGCCGATTATGAAGTGAGGCCCTGTTCTCTATCGTCATTTTCGCCGGTTGGCCAAAAAAAAAACTTCAGACTTGCCGGAGGCCCTGCCAGCGGCTGGGCTGAAGTGCAACTACTCTAACCCCGTTTGGTAGGTCCATGCCCACGCCCTTGATTGAATTCAAAGATGTGACCAAATGCTTTGGCGACAAGTGTATCCTGCACAAGGCTAATTTGCGTATTTATCCCCAGGAAGTGACCACCTTAATCGGGAAAAGCGGGGCCGGTAAGAGTGTGACCTTGAAGCTGATTATTGGTCTTCTGGAGCCTGATGAAGGCCAGATCTTGTATAAGGGCCGAAGTATACAGGAGCTGTCCAGGCGGGAACGTAAAGAGATCAAAAAACAAGTCAATTTCATGTTTCAAAACAACGCCCTGTTCGACTCCTTGCCTGTTTTCGACAATATTGCCCTGCCCTTAAAAGAAAAAACACATATGAAGGCGACTGAGATCCGAGAGCGGGTACAGGCCAAGATGCAGGCTCTGGATTTGCATGATATTGAAAATAAATATCCGGCTCAGCTCTCAGGTGGAATGCAAAAGCGGGTGGCTTTGGCCCGGGCCTTGATCACCGATCCGCAGGTGGTTTTGTTCGACGAACCGACGACGGGTCTGGATCCGGTGCGCAAGAACAGTGTATTGAGCATGATTACCAACAATCAGAAGAATTTTGGATTCTCTGCAGTACTGGTCAGCCATGATGTCCCGGATGTATTTTACATTTCCAACCGCATCGCTGTTCTGGAAGAGGCTCAGATCCTCTTTGAAGGAACGCCTCTGGAATTGGAGCAGAGCGATCTTCAGGTGGTCCAGGAATATATTAACAGCGTGCAAAGCCTGGAAAACGAGATCATCGAGCTCACAAGCCGTTTAGATCTGGAGAGTGCCTATGGCCGCCTGGCCAAAGAGCACTCCGATCTGACCGTGTTTTTGTTCGTTATTGACAATTTGGAGCGGGTCAGGGGCAGGATTGGACAGCTCATGGCCCATGAAGTGGTCAGCACAGTAGCCAGGCTGGTTGCTTCGGCGGTGCGGGACAAGGGCGCTGTTTGCGGACGGTACAGTCAGGACCGGATCGTGTGTGTCCTGCCCGGGGATTTTAATCAGGCGGGACCTGACATTATTGACCGGGTGCAAACTCCCTTACAGGAGACCAGCTTTTTTCACCCCACTCACTTAGGCAGCCGATGCACCCCGTTTGGAGTTTTGGCCGGCTGGTCCGCTTCTTCCTCCGACAAGGCCTTGCACGAGGTGGTGGAGGAAGCGGAGGAGGCCCAAAAAAGTCTGGCCAGTTTGGTTTGCGGACAGTAAAAGGATGAGTAAGGATGAGATATGAGCACTAGGTATGCTGTTGAGACGTCGGTGGGAGTCTTTGTCTTTGTGGCCTTGCTTTGTGTGGGGTATTTAACCGTTCAACTCGGAGACTTCGACTTTTGGGGGGCGGACTCCTATCCAATTAAGGCCCGATTTAATTCCGTGTCCGGACTGAAGGTGGGCAACGAGGTCCAAATCGCCGGGGTCAGTGTGGGGAAAGTGACCTCCATCGAACTGAACACGGAACAGTTCGTAGCCGTTGTGACCATGAACATAGAGCGGGATGTGACATTAAGTGATGATTCCTTTGCTGCGGTCAAGACCAGCGGCCTTATTGGCGATAAGTATATCAGTATTTCTCCCGGTGGATCGGGAATGCCTCTGGAATCGGGAGATATGATTATCGATACCCAGAGCCCAATCGATGTGGAAGAACTGGTGGGCAAGTACGTTTTCGGTGATGCAAAAGACAGTGGCCAGTAGACAAGAGCTTGGTCTGAGGAGCATATGTTATGATGAACGTGAAGGGCAGAAGGGGCAGATGGATCTGGGTTGTAGGTTTGGCTGGGGCTTTTTTTGCTTTTTGCCTGGGGCTGGGTGGTTCCAGCCTCAGTGCAGCACAAGGGGACCGTGGTCCGGCCGGTATTGTCACCACCTATTATGACCAGATCCTGGAAGCCTTTGCTGATACTCAACTGAGCAAAGAAAAGTTGCGGGAAAAACTGCAAGGTATGGCCCGGGAGGTATTTACGTTTCAAATTATGGCTCAAATGAGCCTGGGCCGGAATTGGCAGGATCTGGATACCGATCAGCAACAAGAGTTTGTGGACTTGTTCACCCGGCTCTTGGAAAACACGTATTTTCAAAAGATCGAGAATCATCTTTCCGAAATCCGGGAATACTCGGCGGATGATTTGCAAGTAACCGATGAAATCGTCTTTTCCTCCCGCAAGGCAGAGGTGCAGACCAAAATCAGCTATGAGGGTAAAAACGTTCCTGTACACTACAGGTTTGTCAAAATGGAATCGGGGTGGAAAATCTACGATGTCCTGGTGGAAGAAATAAGTTTGGTTCAGAACTACCGGAGCCAATTCAACGACAGACTGCAAAAAATATCGGTTTCTGAGTTTTTGCTGGATTTGCAAAAGAAGGTCCATAAGCTGGAGTCCAGGGAGGAAAACGTCTCTGCCGCCAATGAACTTCAAGAGCAAAGGCTGGGATAAGCCATGGGTAATCGACTGCTTTTCGGGTGTTTCATAGGGATCTGCTTGGTGCTCATGGCCGGTTTGTGTCTGGCCGAGAGCACTTCCGGGGGCACTGCAGTGGCCACGGCCAAAGCTGAGCAAGGGTCGGATGAGGCTTTGGAGTCGGGCGAGGATGACTTGATGGCCGAACTGGGCGCGGATTACCCCGATTCGGATATGGGAGCCATTGCCGATCCCCTTGAGCCATGGAATCGGCTGGTTTTTCAAGTGAACGACAAGCTCTATCTCTGGATTCTGGATCCTGTGGCCAGGGGATATGCAGCCACTGTTCCCCAGCCGTGGCGGGAATCCTATGCCAATGCTTTTTACAATGTTGCCACTCCTGTGCGTATGGTGAACGATTTTTTGCAGGGAAAACCGGTCCAGGCTTTCCAAGAGCTGGGTTCTTTTGTCATTAATACATTATTTGGTTTCGGCGGGCTCCTGGAGCCGGCCGAAAACATCGATTTTTTACAGCCGGATCCTGCGGACACGGATACCGGTTTGACGCTGGGGACCTGGGGGTTGGGGCACGGTATCTATATGGTCTGGCCTGTGTTGGGTCCATCCAGCTTAAGGGACACTGTGGGCAAAGTGGGCGACTCTTTTATGAATCCCTTGAGCTATGTCTCTCCCTGGGAGCTGTCCGCAGGGCTTAAGACTGGAGAAAGAGTCAATGCCTTGTCCTTACGTCTTGGAGAATACCAAGATTTCAAAGAAAGCGCCCTGGACCCCTATACTGCCTTCAAGGACGGATATATCCAATATCGGCAAAAAGCCTTGAAAGAAGAGAACTAATTCCATTTTGCAATCAAAGTGGTTACGATTTTCACGCGTACCACCAGGCTATTGCCAGATATTCAAATCAGCTTGGTCGCAAAAAGGAATGAAGCACCAGGTCTGAATTGAGGTAGATGAATATAACTCAATGCCCTGCATGTGTTTATGATTATATCCCTGAGCGCCTGCAATCCGATTTGCAGGCGCATCTTTTTGTGAAATATGCACGAATCCATACGCATTCTGGGTGCTAAGCACCACAACTTAAAAGATCTGAACCTGGAAATTCCCAGAAACGAGTTGGTGGTCATCTGCGGCCCCAGCGGTTCAGGAAAGTCCACTCTGGCTTTTGATATCATCTATGCCGAAGGCCAGCGTCGGTATGTAGAGTCCTTGTCCGCCTATGCCCGCCAGTTTCTGCCCCAGCTGGACAAGCCCAAGGTGGATAAGGTGGAGGGACTGTCGCCGGCTATTTCTCTGGAACAGCATACATCCACCCGCAACCCCAGATCCACAGTGGGTACGGTCACCGAGGTCTACGATTATCTACGGGTCTTTTTCGCCCGTCTGGGGCGCCCGTTTTGTCCTCAGTGCGGTCGGGCCATAGTGGCCCAGAGCTCGGATGAGATCATCGCCTCTATTTTGGATCTGCCTCAGGGCACCAAGTTCATGCTCCTGGCTCCGGTGGTGGAAAACCGCAAAGGGACCCAGCTTGATCTGTTCAAGAAACTCAAAAGCCAGGGCTTTGTACGGGTCCGGGTGGATGGGGAGGTGGTTCCTTTGGACCAGGCTCCGGAATTGGACAAGAATAAGAAACACAGCGTGGATGTGGTGGTAGACCGTCTGGTGCAAAAGGCCAATGTGCGCAAGCGCCTGGCCGATTCCCTGGAGCTGGCCCTGCAACTGAGTTCCGGCCGGGTGGTGGTCTCGGAAATCGGGGGGAAACAAACCTTGTACAGCACTGAGGCGGTCTGTACTCAATGCGGCGTGTCCTTGCCTGAGCCTTCCCCTCAGCTTTTTTCCTTCAACAGTCCGCAAGGGGCCTGTCAGGCCTGTTCCGGGCTGGGCAGTGTGGAGTATTTCGAGCCCATGCTGGTGGCTCCAAACCGGGGCCTGTCCTTGCGGCAGGGGGCACTGATCCCTTGGAAAAAGGGGAATCTATTGACCAGGTATGCACAGGAGCTGCAATGTCTGGGACAGGCGATGGGTTTTGATCTGGACACCGCCTTGAAGGAATATTCTCGGCCGGCCTGGGAAGGTCTTTTTTACGGGCATAAGGGATGCAATTGGCCTGGAGTGGTGGACCTGCTCGAATCCGGAATCCAGCTGGGTCGAATATGGCAGGATGAGCTGGCCAGGTTCCGGCGCAGCGCTCCCTGTCCGGAGTGCGGCGGAGCCCGGCTGCGGCCGGAGGCCTTGGCGGTCAAGGTGCAGGAGAAAAACATCCAGGATGTCTGCGAGTCGTCTATCTCCCGGGCCTTGAGCTGGTTCCGGGGACTGGACTTTCAGGGTTTTCAGGAACAGATCGCCGTTCCCCTGCTCCGGGAGCTGACCCACAGACTGGAGTTTCTGAGCAATGTGGGTCTGGATTATCTGAGCCTGGGCCGGACCATGTCTACCCTTTCCGGGGGGGAGGCCCAGCGCATCCGGCTGGCCGGGCAGCTGGGTTCGGGACTTGTGGGGGTGACCTATGTCCTGGATGAGCCGAGCATAGGGCTGCACCCCAAGGATAACGCCCGTCTGATCAGGTCCTTAAAAGATTTGCAGGGCCGAGGCAATTCAGTGATCGTGGTCGAACACGACGAGCCGACTATCCGGTCCGCCGATCATGTTTTGGAGTTGGGCCCGGGCTCCGGGGCCCTGGGCGGCCAGGTGGTATTTTCCGGCCAGGTACAGGATCTGCTGCGGACTGAAGCCTCCCTGACCGGGAAGTACCTGCGCCGGGACCTGGTCATTCCCATGCCCGAGTCCAGGCGCAACGGCACTCAGACTCTGCGCCTGGAACACGTGCGGACCAATAACCTGCAGGATCTCTCCCTGGACATCCCTTTGGGCGCCCTGGTCTGTGTGACCGGGGTTTCGGGATCTGGGAAGAGCTCATTGGTGGTGGACACCATGTACAAGCATCTGGCTTTGGCCCGTGGAATCAAGGTGGACGATCCCGGACAGGTGGACAGCTTTCAAGGGGCGGAGCAGGTGGAGAAGATCGTGTCCATCGACCAGTCCCCCATTGGAAGGACTCCGAGATCTAATCCAGCCACCTACACCAAAGTCTTTGACGAGATCAGAAAGGTTTTTGCCACTACAGCCGAGGCCAGAAAACGGGGCTACAGACCAGGCCGTTTCAGCTTCAATGTCCGGGGGGGGCGGTGCGAGGCCTGCCAGGGAGACGGTCAGATTCGGGTGGAGATGCATTTTCTGCCCGATGTCTTTGTTACCTGCGATGTGTGTCAGGGCCAGCGCTATAACCGGGAAACCCTGGACGTGACCTACAAGGGCTTGAACATTGCTCAGGTTTTGGATTTGAGTGTGCGCCAGGCCCGATCCTTTTTTGCCAATTATCCGATTCTGGAACGCAAGCTGGGTGTTCTGGAGGATGTGGGACTGGAATATATTACCCTGGGACAGCCGGCCACCACCCTATCCGGGGGTGAGGCCCAGCGATTGAAGATTTCCCGGGAACTTGGAAAAAAGAGCCTGCCGCGAACCCTATACGTCCTGGACGAGCCGACCACTGGGCTGCACATGCATGAGGTGGGCAAGCTTATCTATGTCTTGCAGGCCCTGGTGGACAAAGGGGGCTCGGTGGTGGTTATCGAGCACAATCTGGATGTGATCCGGGCCGCCGACTATGTGTTCGATCTGGGACCAGGCGGAGGAGAATATGGGGGACGCATTGTGGCCCAAGGCACACCGGAAGAGATTGTGCACAATCCGGAATCAGTGACCGGGGAGTTTTTGCGGGACATGGACAGAGTTTAGTGTTCAGCTTTGCCTGCGGCAAATCTGAAAAATTTTTTGCCCCAAAGCGGGCCAAGAAGGGGAAAATATGGAGCAGGGATTTCCGGAAAGCATAGCTGCTCCCGGGATCTATGAGTCCTGGGAAGTTCTGGCCGGCAGGGATCCGCAGGCGATACAGGCGGCGGCCCTGGTTGACTATGCCCCTCAAACCGGCACATACCACGTCCCCTGTTTGGGGCAAAGCATCGCGGTTCATGTACCGAACAGAACCCTGATCAGCTCCTCCCATGTGGGTCAGATACTTCTGGATCGTTACCCTGAATACGTCAAGCTGTCCATATTGCGTTATCTGGCCCACGCCCAGGACAGGCCTTTGAGCGGTGAATTGATGAAGCCTTCCCAGCTGCCGGGCGGGGATTTTTTTGTCTCCGGAACCCACGTCCTGCCCCTGCCTGCACTGGCTCGCAGGTTCGACGGACACAAGGCACAGTTTGTACAACGGGGAAAGGTCTTGGGAGGCAAGGAGTCCGGATATGGTGATGTATCCCTTGAGCTGTATCCTTTTCCCCGTATTCCGGTCCATATTATTCTTTGGTTCGGAGATGAAGAGTTCGCACCCTGGGCCACCCTGCTGGTGGACGCCAGTTGTCAGCAGCACATGGCTGTGGACATCCTGTGGTCCACGTGCATGATGACCTTGCAGGTGCTCCGGGATGAGAATGAATACTAAGTTTACATTTTCAACCCTCAAAGCCCTTGGGCGACATAATTGCAAAACTCACTCTATGTTTTTTTTTGCAACTTGAGTTGAATATATAACTCTTTGTTTTTGCTGACCTCTGATTTCTGACATCTGATCTCTTGCGAGTGCAAAATCAGTTATTGTGCTCGCCCCTTGGAGGGGATATGGATACATGGTGGACCTTTCCCTATCCTTCGCAACGAATGCCGGTCCTGGCCGACAATGTGGTGGCCACCTCCCAGCCCTTGGCCGCCCAAGCCGGGCTGAGGATTCTGGAGCAGGGGGGCAACGCCGTGGATGCGGCCCTGGCCGCGGCCATTACTTTAACTGTTGTTGAACCCACCGGCAATGGTTTGGGTTCGGACGCCTTCGCTCTGGTCTGGGATGGAGAAAAGCTGCACGGTCTCAACGGGTCAGGACATTCGCCCCGGGCCTGGAACAGAAAACGATTTCAGGGATTGGACAGGATGCCCATACAGGGCTGGGATGCGGTCACAGTACCCGGAGCTGTTCGGGCCTGGAATGATCTTTCCCAGCGTTTTGGGAACTTGCCGTTTGCCGATCTGTTTGAGCCGGCCATACGCTATGCCCGGGACGGCTTTCTGGTTTCTCCTTTCATCGCCGGGCAGTGGGCTGCAGTCAGCGGGCAGCACGCCAACAACCCGGAATTCGCAGCCACGTTTTTGCCCCATGGCCGGGTTCCCCGACCCGGGGAACGGTTTACCAATGTGGACCTGGCCTCCTCTTTAGAGCTTTTGGCCCAGACCCATGGACAGGCTCTGTACCGGGGCGAACTGGCCGAGCGTCTGGTTGGTCAGGCCCGGAAGCAGGGCGGGGCCATGCAACTGCAGGATCTGGCCGACCATGCCTCCACCTGGGTAGACCCCATTGGAATTGATTTTCAGGACTGGCGGGTGCTGGAGATTCCTCCCAACGGGCAGGGTCTGGCCGCCCTTATGGCTTTAGGCATCCTGGATATTTTGGAGGTGGGCCGGTGGCCGGTGGACTCAGCCCAGGCCGTTCATCATCAGGTGGAGGCCATGAAGGCGGCTTTTGCCGAGGTGCAGGCCCATGTGGCTGACCCCAGGACCATGTCCCGGCCTGTGGAACACTTTCTTGCCCCTGGACTGTTGAAAGAGCTGGCCCGAAGTATTCGGCCGGATCGGGCCTCCAGGCCGGCCTCCCGCCTTCCGGACAACGGAGGCACGGTGTATCTCACGGCCGCCGATGCTCAAGGACGCATGATCTCCTTTATCCAATCCAATTACATGGGCTTTGGATCTGGAGTGGTTATCAAGGGCACCGGGATCAGCCTGCAAAACCGGGGAGCCGGATTTGTCATCGATCCCGCCCATCCCAACTGCGTGGACGGTGGCAAACGGCCCTTTCACACCATCATTCCCGGGTTGGCAACAAAAGGAGGGCGGCCCGTACTCAGCTTTGGGGTTATGGGCGTTCATATGCAGCCCCAGGGCCATGTGCAAGTTTTGCAGCGAATGAAAATTTGGGATCAAAATCCCCAGACCGCTCTGGACGCTCCCCGCTGGCAGGTCAATCCGGACTACAGCCTGGCCTTGGAACCCGGCCTGGCCGCATGTATAGGCTCGGAGCTGGCCGAATTGGGACACGAATTGGTCAGCGACCCACCGGCTTTTCTCTTTGGCGGAGGGCAGATCATTCATCGTTTGGAGAGTGGATACGCTGCTGCCTCGGATCCGCGTAAGGATGGCCAAGCGGTGGGGGTTTAGTGAAAAGTGAAATGTGCAAAGTGAAAAAGGCATATGATCCAGGATCGGAACAGGGGACCGCAGCTTGAAGACCCCTCTTTTTGGGCCGGCCTGCAGGTGCCGGAACTGACCGAGGATGGTCCGCAGCTGAGGGATTTGGCTGAACACATTCCCAAGAAGGCTCAAGCCCTGGTGGCCAAAAAACACAGCCGAGCCTTGTGGCTGGTGTTTATGGGCGGAACAGGTACCGGCAAATCCACGCTGGTAAACGCCTTATGCCAAAAGCAGGTCAGCCGGACCGGGGTGGAACGGCCCAAGACTCTGGGAGCCGTGGTTTACGCCCACGACCGGGCGGAAGTGGACAGGATCCTGCCACAGTTTTTAGGCCCTGTTCACAGTCTGGATGCTGCCGCCATCTCAGAAGGTCAGAGAGGGCAGGAGCGGGGCCTGACCCTGATCCGGCACAATGATTCCAGGCTGCAGAACCTGGTTGTGGTGGATACCCCTGATCTGGACAGTCTGGTGACCGGGCACCTTGAAATGGCCCAAGACATTCTGCTTATGGCCGATGCAGTCCTTTTTGTGGCCAGTCAAGAAAAGTATGCCGACGAGGTCTTGTATCAAGCCCTGCTATCCATAGGTCGCTCGGACAAGGACCTCTTTTTTGTCCTCAATAAAGTCGATACTCCGGCGGGTAGAGGTGCCCGGGGCACTTTGCAGGAGGTGACCAAGGCCCTGGACCCGGGACATGCTTTTCTGGATCAAAACAAGTGCATGACCCTGCCTTTTGTCCCGGTAGGAAAAGGAGCCGAAGACAGTGCCGATATGCAGGCCTTTACCCAGGCAGTTGTTTCCCATTATGCCAGTGATGCGGGACTCAAGATACAGGCCCGGGAAAAGAAAAGGATCTGGGCTGATATTCAGTCCAATCTGGCCCGGGTTGATCAGATCCTGCAGACAGAGGCCGGGGAATTCCAGGTCTGGGAGAAACGGCTTGATCGGGCCTTCGAGCAGTGCCTTACCCGACTTATGGACAGGGAGGAAGCCGGATTTCAGGCCAAAGAACGTCAGGCCGTTCAGGAGGAGATCAGAAGGGTTTTTGGAAGATACGATTTTTTGGCTGCACCTCGTCGGGTCATCGGCAGCTGCCTGCGCTTGCCTTTGAAGCTCTTGGGGGTGGGCGGCTTATCCCGGCGGTCACGGGAGGAAGATCTGGAGAAGGCCAAAAGTAAAGCCGATTCCC
>CAZUER010000120.1:0-12520 GCA_964619345.1 uncultured Desulfohalobiaceae bacterium | reverse complement strand
GAGGAAGTAGCGACCATCACCCATGCCGTGCGCATTGCCCTGGAACAGGCACCTCCTGAACTGGCCTCGGATATTGTGGACCGGGGAATTGTTGTTACCGGAGGGGGGGCCTTGCTGCGGGGTCTGGATCAGTTGCTGCGCGAAGAAACGTCTTTACCCATTACCCTGGTGGACGATCCCCTGTCCACGGTGGTTTTGGGATCGGGTAAGGTTCTGGACAATCTGGACATACTCAAAGAAGTCACCATTGACTGATGCATTGTGTTACCCTTTAAGCTCCGCCATATCGCCTTGGTCTTCCTCTTACCTTTGTTTGTGTATATGAGCATTTACACCTGGAACTGGAGGACAGGGCACTTGGATCGCTTGGCCAGGTATACCGGTCTGGAAATCGTTGGCAGCGTCCTGGCTCCCGGGAAATGGGTCCATCGACAAACGCTGTCTCTGTGGGACACATATGTTGATCTGCAGAACGTCCAGGAAATAAACTCCGTTTTGGAAAAGGAGATTGAAGATCTCAAGCTTGAAAACATGCGCCTGCAGGAGCAAGCCAGAAGCGCCGTCAGGCTTCGAAAGCTGATGGAATTCGAACCGCCAGCGGATTGGGAATTTCAAGGAGCAGACATCATCGGAAGCAGGGTGGGCCCCAACGCGGTCCTGCAAACCGTTATCATCAATAAAGGCCGTCGCCACGGCATAGGCAAGGACACCCCGGTGTTAACCCAGGATGGGGTTGTGGGACGCGTGCACCAAGCCAGTCCCCATTTGTCCACCATATTACTTCTGACAGACCCGAACAGCAGCATCCCAGTCCGGGGCCGGGTCACTCGAACCAACGGGGTTCTCTGTGGCCTGGGAACCCGCCAGAATTTGCAAGTCAAACATGTGCCGCAAAACTCTCCTCTGCGGCAAGATGAAGTTTTGGTAACGTCCGGTTTGGCCGGCCTGTTCCCTGAAGGATTGCCTATTGCTCAGGTCACCCAGGTTAATGTCTCCGATCTTTCGTTATTTAAGTCAGTGCAAGCCCGACCCCTGGTCAATGTCGAGCGCCTGGAAGAGGTTCTGGCAATGCAGAACCCGGAACACCAGGTTTTTGACCAAGCCCTTGGGCAATGATGCGGGATTTCGGCATGCGCATTCTGCTTTGGTGGTTTCTCTTCACCGCCCTTTGTATATGGGTCCATTCCTTCATTCAAGGCATCGATTGCTTTGGTCCTGCCCTGCTGGTCCTCCTCCACTTAAAGCGGATCAAGGAAGCCGCCTGGCTGACCCCTATATGGATTCTCATTAATGAAGGAGCCGGAAGCCTGGCTTTTGGCCTTTCCGTCCTTTGGATCGGAGGATTGGTCATCTTGTTCTACCTCCTGTGCCAATACTTGAGCAGCTCCAATCTCCTTTTTCTGCTCACCCTATCCCTTCTGGCCGGAGCTTGGAACTCTACAGTGGTCACCCTCATGGCCGCATTGCAGGAGCTAAATATTCCTTCGGAGGAGATTTTCCTCCTGGGGATTAAGACGGCTGTTTTATTTCCTATCTTGTGGTCAGGAATTTTGGTTGCTTTTCAACATTGGGGGCGCTCGGAACATGTTTCGCCCTGATCAGGTCAATTCACTGCCCACCAACCGGATCGTACTTTTGCAAGTTGCCATCCTTGTTCTTTTTGTGGCCATTTTTCTGCGCCTGTGGTTCTTTCAGGTTTATAAAGGCGATCACTTCGCTCAAAAGGCTGAAGCCAACATCACCAGGCAGTTTTCGATACACGCCCCCCGAGGTCTGATCAGGGATAGAAACGGCAATATCCTGGCCGACAATCGGCCTGCCTACGGGCTGGCCATCATCCGAGAAAACTGCGTAAATATTGACAATACCCTCAAGAAAGTCAGTGAATGGACAGATGTTCCCCGATCGACTCTTGAAGAGCGCTTCCAGCAGGGCCGGACAAAAGTCCAGGCCTTTAAGCCCTTGCTTTTAGTCGCCAACCTCAGCTTTGCCCAACTGGCCCATATCGAGGCCAGGATCCACAACTGGCCAGACTTAAGCATCATCACCCGTCCCTTACGCACCTACCCTTACGGCTCTCCTGTTTCCCATGTCCTCGGTTATGTGGCCCAGGCCAATGAAGAAGAACTGCAGGCCAATCCGCGATTGGCCTTGGGCGATATGATCGGCAAACAGGGGGTGGAAAAGGCCTTTGAGGACCTCTTGCACGGACAAAAGGGGCGCAAACACCTGGAGGTCAATGCCCAGGGGCGTACCCTGCGCAGCCACCTCATCCGACCTCCGGAACCTGGATCCAATATCACCTTAAGCCTGGACCTCTCCTTACAAAAAGCTATTTGGAAATCTTTGGGAGAACAGGCCGGGGCGGTAGTGGTTATGGACCCGCACAGTGGTCAAATTTTGGCCCTGGTCAGCAAGCCGGGATATGACAATAATCTTTTTGTCCAGGGACTGAGCTCTCAAAAATGGAAGAGCCTGCTCCATGACCCGAACCACCCCTTACAAAACAGGGTTATCCAAAGTGCCTACCCCCCCGGCTCTGTTTTTAAACTCACCGTTGCCGCCTGTGCCCTGGCCACATCCGAGATTTCTCCATCGACTTCTTTTTACTGCCCTGGTCGCTACCGTTTAGGTACAGGAGTCTTCAGGTGCTGGAAAAGACACGGACATGGTCGTCTGGAGTTACAAGAGGCCATCGCTCAATCCTGTGATGTCTACTTTTACAACCTCGGTGAACGACTAGGTATCACCTCTCTGAGCCAATTCGCTATCCAATCCGGCTTTGGACGCCGGACCGGAATCCGCTTGCCCAACGAGAGCCGGGGACTTATTCCGGACCGGGAATGGAAGAAACGGCGTTTCGGACAGTCATGGCAGGGCGGAGAGACGGTCATTACGGCCATTGGTCAAGGATATACCACAACCACTCCTTTACAAATCGCCCGCTTTATTTCCGCCCTCATCAATGGGGGGCGCCTCCTGCAACCACAGCTCCGGCTTAACATCGGACCAGAGGAGCAAAGCCGCCTTCCGGTCCAGGCCATACATCGCGACTTCATTCGCCAGGCCATGATCCAGACCGTCGAGGGCAAGCGCGGTACGGCCCGGAGTCTGCGTTTACCCGGGGTGACCATAGGAGCTAAAACCGGGACCGCCCAGGTCATCCGGCTGACGGAAAAGCACGAAGATAAAGAAACAGAAGAAATTCCTTATAAATTTCGAGACCATGCCTGGATGGCCGGTTTCGGCCAACAAGGTGAACGCACCTATGTAGCTGTGGCTTTGATTGAACATGGCGGGCATGGAAGTTCCGCGGCCGGCCCCATTGTCAAGGATATCTTTGCATACCTTTTTAACTGACTATGCATTCCTTTTGCGGTCCTTGCTTTTCTCAACTCCAACTCGTAAACAGGTGCAAAGCCTTGGTGGTGAGGACTGTTCATGTCTCCCTTTGATCGTCGCCTGCTGACCCACATTAACTGGTCCCTGCTCTTGCTGGCCCTCCTCCTGTTCAGCCTGGGGGTCATCAACCTTTACTCGGCCAGTTCCTTACGGGGAGAAGCGGGCATGACCACGGTCAGCTTTTATCAGAAGCAGCTGGTCTGGGGTATGCTCGGGCTCTTAGGGCTTATCATGGTCATTTCCTTTGACTATCGACATCTGCGCAGTCTGGCCTGGCCGCTTTACTGGGTTTCCCTTATTTTCTTGGCCGTGGTTATGCTCACCGGCAAGTCCATTTACGGTGCCTCCCGGTGGATCGATCTCGGCCTATTCCATTTTCAACCCACGGAGCTGGCCAAGCTCAGCTGTCTCTTATTGGCTTCCCTTTTCCTTACCCGCACCCCCGGCCCCTTGTCCTGGACCAATCTGGGAAAGATCCTGGCCATTGTCGCTGTCCCTGTAGGTTTGATCATTATTCAACCGGACTTGGGCTCGGGTCTGAACATCCTCCTCCTTCTCGGAGGTATGATGGTCTACCATGGAATACAAACCAGGGTGTTATGGCCTTTGTCCGTGGCCGTTCCTATCCTCATGCCCCTTTGCTGGTTGGGGTTGCGCGACTATCAACGGGAGCGGATCTTGACCTTTTTGCACCCGGAAAGCGATCCCCTGGGGGCAGGTTACAATATACTCCAATCCCAAATCGCCATTGGCTCCGGCCAGACTTGGGGAAAGGGTTTTCTGGAAGGCACTCAGAGCCAATTGCGCTTTTTACCTGAAAAGCACACCGACTTTGTCCTGGCCGTATTTGGGGAAGAATGGGGGTTCGTAGGCTCTGTCCTCTTACTCAGCCTGTACTGTCTCTTCTTGTATCAAATCATGTTGGTTATTCAGGATTCCAAAGATCGTTTTGGTCACTATCTCAGTGTGGGAGTTTTTTTCTATTTTTTCTGGCAAATCGCTATCAATATGGGCATGGTTTTAGGCCTCTTGCCTGTGGTTGGCATTCCTTTGCCCTTTCTAAGCTACGGGGGGACCTCCACCTTGATTAATTTTTGTTTTCTGGGTTTAGCTCTGAACGTAGCCATGCGACGTTTTGTGTTCAAGACCGATTGACACCGCTGATCCATGTATTATTCATTATTCTGAGCTTTTAGAGGAGCTTGCCGGTTCATCCTAAAATTGAGCAGACAGGTTGACAAAGGCATTTATTAATAATAATTACTTTTACCGGCGCATAACGATTGGGCCTCGTATTGCATGGAGGAAAAAAATCATTCATAGTTCGTGTATTGTGACCATCCAGGCTTGGATACATTCTTGAACCTCATCCAAAGGAGTAGAGTATGGCCACTCAATTAGAAGTTTACAAGTGCAATGCCTGCGGAAATATTGTTGAAGTCCTTCACGGTGGGGCTGGCGAGCTGGTCTGTTGCGGCCAGCCCATGGAGCTTTTGCAAGCCGGCAGTGTGGACGCAGCCAAGGAAAAACACGTCCCAGCCATTGAAAAGACCGATGCCGGCTTCAAGGTCAAGGTAGGTTCCGTGGCCCATCCTATGGAGGAGAAGCATTACATCGAATGGATCGAACTCATAGCCGACGGAAAGGCCTACCGTGAGTTCTTAAAGCCCGGTCAGGAGCCGGAAGCCGAATTTTGCGTCCAGGCCTCCAAGGTTACAGCCAGGGAGCATTGTAATATTCATGGTCTGTGGAAGGCTGAGGCCTAAAGACCAATACTTTGCCCCAGATCAAGCCAGGAATTTTTACTCCACATCCGGTCAGAGACGAAGGCAGCTCTGATACATACGTGCTGTATGGACTCTCAGCGGTGACCGAAACCTTCAAAGGAGGATTGAACATGGAAAGATGGGTATGCGGAGTGTGTGGTTATGTATACGATCCCGCCGAGGGTGATCCGGAAAACAATATCCCGGCCGGAACAAAATTTGAAGACTTGCCCGATAACTGGGAGTGCCCAGTATGCGGGGCCGGCAAGGACGAGTTCAGTAAAGAAGACTGATCACCTCCATACCCGCCCGCTGCAGCGGGCGGGCTTTGCCCTTGGTATGTCTATGAAACCCGGCTCAATCCGCATCCTGCGCCGCAAGATTATGACCATCCTTATGGCTGAGGATTGGGAAAAACAGTGGAATGCCTTCAAGGCCGAACATCCAACCTCAAAGCTTATATCTCCCCTTTTTTCAGCCTTATTTTCCCTTCGGGAGGAGGAACACTGGCACGCAGTGACCTGCATGGGCGACGTGGTCTACGATCTGGCCGTTCAGAATATGGAATCGGCCCGCATCGTTATACGTCGACTTATGTGGTCATTAAACGATGAATCCGGTGGAATCGGCTGGGGCGCTCCGGAAGCCATGGGCGAAATCACGGCCAGGCATAAAGATTTGGCATTGGAGTACAGGAGCATCCTCATCTCCTTTGTTCTCCCCAGTCACGGCCCGGACAATTATTTGGAATACGCCCCTTTGCGTCAGGGGGCCTATTGGGGGGTGGCCCGCTTAGCCCAGTCCCGGCCGCATCTGGTTCTTCCCTATCAAGAAGACTTGGAGCGGGCTCTGGACAGGGAGCACGATCCGAAGACACAGCTTTTGATCTGTCTGGGGTTGGCTCACTGTGCATCACCACCTTTGGCTTCAGAGGCCAAACTCCGAACTCTGGCCGCACAATCACTACTGGTGCGCATTTACTGGGAGGAAAGTTTTCAGGATCTTAATTTAGCTACTTGGGCCCATAAGCTGTTACTCAATGTGCCTTGAAGCCAAGCAGACATAAAGCACAGGCAGTAAAAACCGCCTCTTGCACCATCATTTTTTTCGCAAGTTTCATCATTGCTCAATCCGGCAAACCGTTATTTGTGCGCGTTTGGCTCACAAAAGATATCAGATTTGCCGGTGGCTCAGCTGACTTGCTCCTGAAGCCACGTGGAAAAACTCAATTCCCGTCCCTTCGGGTCATGCCAACTGAGTTCCAGATCCAGGGCATACAGACGTTCATCGGCCAACCCTTCCAACTTAACACTGTCTTTCAAGGTGCAGACGATGAACTTTGCCCCCTCAGAAGCTGCCCGCTGGGTAATCTTCTGCCAATCAGAGATATGAAACGCATAGTGGTCAGGATAACGCAAATGATCGACAGGGCTTCTGCCCAGGGTTCGCTGGGCAGAAGCCTCCACCCCGTCCGGATTTCCCACGCCACTGACCAAAAGAAAGTCTCCTGTGGGCTGCCCCGGACTGTCATCGATCACCCGGCGCAGACCGGTTACTCGATAGGCGCAATGAAATATTGGCTTTGCCCAGCCAGGCAGCTTGTGGTTCAGAAGATCTTCCATGGCTCCGGCCTCTTCAGGCTCTGAGTTGATTATCAAGGATGAAGCCCTCAGCAAGGCCCTTGGGCCTTCCCGCCATGGTCCGGCCGGTATGACGCGGTTCCAATCCCGATGCAGGTCATGAGGACGGATCAAGACCAGATCCACATCCCGTTGCACCGCCAAGTGTTGCAAACCATCGTCTAGAATGAACAGATCCGGGCGGAACATATCCCAAGCCCACTTGCCCCCCCGCCGCCGACAAGGATCAACCACCACTTCAGCCAGCGGGTTCTCCCGGGCCAACATCAAGGGTTCATCTCCCGCGGCTTCCACTGTGTTTTTCCTCTGCACATGGTAGGGCAGATGCGGCGGTCGGGCCCGGTAACCGCGGGTTAATACAACCGGATGCAGGTTCTTCTGCACACTCCAGGACAAAATCCAGGAACACAGAGGGGTCTTGCCACTCCCCCCCCAGCCGATATTACCCACTGAGATGCACATCACCGGGGGGCGCCAGGAAGGAAAAACTCCCCCAGTATAGCCCATTTCCCGCATCCGCATAACCAGGGCGTACCCCCGGCCCAACAAAGAGAGCATTCCGCTTATTCCCGCATTTGTCCCAGAAAATGCAAAAGGAAAAGGAAGAGATTAATAAAGTCCAGATACAAGGTCAGAGCGCCCAATATGGTTCCCCGCCGGACAGCGGTGGCATCATCCATAGGTGCGCTCTCCCCCATCCGGGTTAACTTCTGAGTATCATAGGCGGTCAGCCCAACAAAAATGAGCACCCCGAGCCCACTGACCACAAAATTGATCATCGGACTCTGAATAAAAATATTGACCACCATGGCCAGAATGATCCCGATCAGCCCCATAAACAGAAAGCTTCCCCAGCCGGTCAGATCTTTACGGGTGGTCATCCCGTACAGGCTCATGGCCCCGAACATCCCGGCACAGACTACAAAGGTGCTGACCACAGAGGCAGGGGTATAGACGGTGAGCACAGCAGACAGAGTAATCCCGTTCAAAGCGCTGTAGAGCATGAAAAGCCCGGTTGCAGTGGTCCCGGACATGCGGCTGATTCCGGCGCTCACCGCCAAGACCAGGCCCAGTTCAGCGGCGATCAGTCCGAACAATACAATGGGGTTTCCGAAAATAATCCCCATCAGAGCCGGACTGGAGGCGGTGAAATAGGCCGCTACGGCTGTAACCGCCAAACCGGTGCCCATCCACCGATAGACCCCCTGCATAAAGGCATTGACCACCTGGACCCGGCTCTGGGTCTGTGCATTCTGGATTTTTCCATCCATTCAATGATCTCCTTGCCAGTTGTTATCAATCACGAAAAAAAGTCCCGTTCGTTGAAACTACTATGTACCCGGACCCGACAACCTGCGTCAAGCACAGCTCAGAGGGGCCTTAAGGTTTAAAACCCTTGAACCCCGGGGGTTGACAATCCTGGACAAAGTTGCATTTCTACATCAAGGTCGCTCCGCATATCTTCAGGTGTTTTTACCCAATCTCCGGAGCGATCAAACCGACCAACAATGCCCAAGGCTCAACCCAGGAGGGAGACTATGCGTTTATATGAGTTTCGGTGTTCAAAATGCTCCTATGAATTCGAGGACCTGGTTCGAAATGACCGGGATTTGGTGGTCTGTCCTCAATGTGGCCACCCCAGAGTTGAGCGCCTGTTGTCTGCTGTCCGCAGGCAAGGGGGAAGAGAGGAGGCCGCCATTTCCAGCAGTGCCGGCTGTGCCGCTCCCAGCGGTTTTTCCTGAGCTTCTTGAAGTCATTCCGGTCCGGAGTGAAAACCCCAAAAAACAATCTCGAGATCACAGAGGTTGTCTGGACCTTGCCCGGCCAGCCGCAGATGATCAATTGATACCCGGCCATAGTTATCATAATGAATTATACAGGCAATTCTGAAACCAAGACCTGGCTCCTTGAGCTCAACCGCTTTGAACTGAAGGACGCCATAGCCAGCTGGGGGCAGCCTGCCTACAGAGCCGAACAGGTATGGCAGTGGGTGTGGCAGAAAGGTTGCCGTGACTTCGCGGCGATGACCAATGTAAGCATGGACCTGCGCCGATGTCTGCATCAATCATTCAGCCTGGAACGACCCCCTTTGGCTGCCCTGGTCGAAAGCCAAGACGGAACTCTCAAGGGGCTCTTACAGCTTCATGACGGCAAACAGGTGGAGTGGGTGCTCATCCCGGATAAGGACCACTTCACCTTGTGCCTATCCACTCAAGTGGGATGCAGTTTGGGTTGCTCCTTTTGCAGTACCGGTCAAATGGGGCTGGAACGGAATTTGACCGCCGGTGAGATCCTGGCCCAAGTGCTGACCGCCAGGGAAGCCCTCTCCACTTCCCAGTCCTCTTGGCCTTTGCGCAACATTGTCTTTATGGGCATGGGGGAACCCCTCTTGAACTGGGCGCAATTGGAAAAGAGCCTGCAGAACCTGCGCGACTCCATGGCTTTTGGCTTTTCCCATCGCCGGGTGACCGTCTCCACGGTGGGCGTTCCGCGCACCTTGGAGACTTTTGCCCGCAGTCGTCTGGCTTCTCTGGCCGTTTCCCTGCACGCCCCGACCCAGGAGCTGCGTCAAGAGATTATGCCCAAGGCGGCCGCAATGCTCCCCCTTCCTGAACTTATGGACAGGCTGCGAAAACTGCCCTTAAAGCCCAGGCAGCGGATCACCATCGAATACATTCTTTTGGGCGGGATCAACGACAACTTAGAACAGGCCAAAGAACTGAATCGAGTATTGTCCAGTATAAAGTGCAAGATAAACCTGATCAGTTTCAATCCGGCCCCAGATTTGCCTTACGAGCAGCCGGATCCTCAGCGGGTCCTGGAGTTCGAACGTTTTTTATGGACCAAAGGCCAGACCGTAACCTTGCGTAAAAGCAAAGGCCAGGATATACAGGCGGCTTGCGGACAATTGCGCAGCAGTCAGCTCCATCAGAGGGCAAAGACTTCTGTCAACGGGCCTGAAACAAGGAGTGATCATGCTCAAACCCGATTTTGACAAAGGCAACGGTCTTGTGCCAACCATTGTCCAAGAAGCGGGCAATGGTGAGGTGCTCATGCTGGCCTATATGAACGAGCAGGCCTGGGACAGGACCCTGGAAAGCGGCGAGGCCCATTTTTACAGCCGCAGCCGGAACACGCTGTGGCGGAAGGGTGGCACTTCCGGCCATGTGCAAAAGGTACACAGCATCCGTCTGGATTGCGATGCGGATACAGTCCTTCTCCAGGTTGAGCAGGTAGGCAGGGCTGCCTGCCACAAGGGCTATCGGAGTTGCTTTTATCGACAAATCACAGATAGCGGAGTCCGCTACTGTTCGGAAAAAATATTCGATCCTCAGGAGGTCTACGGCTGACATGAGGCCCACCGCAAACAAGCTCAAACTCGGCATTCCCAAGGGATCTTTGCAGGATTCCACTATCAAGCTTTTTGCCAAGTCCGGGTGGAAAATCAACTTGCATCACCGCAACTATTTCCCGGAAATCAATGATCCGGAAATTGAGTGCAGCCTGTGCCGGGCCCAGGAAATGCCGGTCTATGTCCAGGATGGAACCCTGGACGTCGGCTTGACCGGCAAGGACTGGATCCTGGAAAATGAAGCGGAGGTGGTCACTGTAGACGAACTGGTCTACTCTAAAACGAGCAACCGGCCGGCTCGCTGGGTTCTGGCCGTGGGCGGAGACTCCCCGTACAAACGTCCGGAAGATCTGGCCGGGAAAAAAATCGCCACTGAATTGGAAAATTTCACCCGTCGCTATTTTCAGCAAGCCGATATCCCGGTCGATGTTGAGTTTTCATGGGGAGCCACAGAAGCCAAGGTGGTCTCTGGTTTGGCCGACGCCATCGTGGAGGTCACCGAGACCGGGACCACGATCCGGGCTCACGGGTTGCGTATTATCGCTGAACTGCTGACGACATCCACCCAGCTCATAGCCAATACAAGGGCCTGGGAAAATCCCTGGAAACAAAGCAAGATCACGCAGATGCGCACCCTGTTGCAAGGGGCATTGCGGGCCGAAAGCCTTGTAGGTTTGAAGATGAATGTCCACCAGGACAACCTGGATGAACTGATGCGCATCCTCCCCAGCCTGACCTCCCCCACTGTGTCCAATCTGTACCAAGCCGACTGGCTGTCCATTGAGATCGTGGTCCAGGAAGCCACTGTCCGGGACATTATTCCCCAATTGCAATCCATCGGGGTGGAAGGTATCATTGAGTATCCCCTGTACAAGGTTATTTAGGAAAACACTTGGCAAGGCTTTTGGGGTGTGTCCCCCTCATGAGTAAGATCAATGAGCCGGGTGACAACCGAGACCGCAGGACCGCATCCATCTTCTGGCCCGGTCTCTGCCTGGGTCTTTGGGGACTGTTTCTATTGCTGAACTCCTGGGGATGCACATTTGGCAAGCCATGGACCCAAGCAAATCAGGAAACCAGGGCCAGAATAGATCTGGCCTCTTCCTTTTTAGCCAATGAACAACCGCGTCTGGCCCTGCGCCAGCTGCAGGCCATTGAATCCTCAGCCGGCACCGACCCGGATTATCAATTTCTGTATGGTTTGACCTGGAGCAAGCTGAAGCGGCAGGAGAAAGCAAGCGAACATTTCCAGAAAGCTGTCTCCCTCCGCCCGCAATTCGCCCAGGCCTGGAACAACCTGGGCCAAGCTTACGCCGCTATGGGCCAAACAGAAAGAGCCGAACAGGCCTTTTTCCGAGCCCTGGATACTCCCACCTATCTGACCCCGGAGTTTGCGGCCTTCAACCTGGCCCGTTTATACCAAGATCAGGGCCTGGCCCAGAAAGCCGAGGAACTGGCCCGCCGCAGCCTAGACCACAAACCTGGGTTCGTCCCGGCCATGGTTTTTTTAAACGACGTACTCATCGCGGACAATCGGATTCAAGAGGCTGTGGACATGGTAAGCCGCGGCTTGCAGGCTCAACCGGACAATGTCCGCCTCATGCAGGAGCTGGCCGAGAACCTCCTGCGACTTGGGCGGCAGAAACAGGCCAGACAATGGTTTGAACGTATTGCCAAGACAGCAGACCCCACAAGCCAAGCTGCCCAGGTGGCCGCTGATTACCTGGAGCTCTTGCCACAGTAGGCATTCCAGCCCCCTGTCAAGCGGGCATCTGCCCCGCATCTTGGGCATAAACCCCTGGATTTACGACTTTGCAGCCTACAATTTGTGGTCCCGTCCTGCTGGCTTGTTGGCCTGCCTGGACATGCTTGGACGGTCCGGGGCGGACACCGCCTTGCTTGACTGCCTCCACCCCATGTGGCGGGATGCCCCCTGGCCTCAATCGCAGGCCTTTGGTGCCGGTCCCTGGCCCAAGACCCAGATACCCGTCCCTTATACATTGAGCCATGTACCAAGGCGGTTGAGCCGCTACGGGCTGCCCCCAGACCTGGTCCAAGGGGCCCTGAGGGCATTGGATCCTGCCCCGGATGCAATACTCATAGGCACCGGCATGACCTACTGGTATCCCGGAGCCGTGGCCATGGCCACCATGGTCCGCAGGATCTGGCCTCATGTCCCGATAATCGCCGGAGGCATTTACCCTACCCTTTGTCCGGACCATGCCCGCAGCCAAAATTGCTTTGACCTCATCCTCAGCGGTCCCCTGGAACGTCGAGACAATTGGCAGAACTTGTGGTCGGCCCTGAATGCTTCAGCACCGCCCCTGCCCGAGGACAGCGGTCTGGTCTTGGATCTTGCG
>CAZUER010000119.1:0-12725 GCA_964619345.1 uncultured Desulfohalobiaceae bacterium | reverse complement strand
GGGAAGGATGTGTGCGCATTGCCGGTACTGTTGGTGAAGATCTCCTGGAAGAAGCCATGCATCGTCTGCAACGTTATGTAGCCAACATAGGTTAAAAAATTAATCCATCGATTTTTTAAGGGCACCCCTTTATGGGGTGCTTTTTTTATCTTTTCTGTATTTATTAAATGTATTTTAGGATTGTTAGAACTTATTGGGGCGGTTTCTTTGTTCCTATCTTGATTATCTGTTGAGAATCAATGAAAATCAAACGAACAAGACCAGGAACCGCTTGGGAACAGAAAGAACATAAAGACAGGGTGGAATAAATAATGGTTCCAAAAGGAACATCTTTGACCACGGTTTTCCACACCTGGTCGATTATGAAATTACTATCCGGAATTACAGGAGATATTTCTGGCAGACCGAATTCCGTCCTGGTCCTTGGAGTAATGAAGACTAAGGTATTGCGGTCGTCCTTGTCTCTATTGGCCTTGCCTGACGGGTTTTAAGAGGGTAAAAATACATCTATCATGTTTTCAGGTTTTCTTCGTCAACGCCATAAGAGGGCTCAAAGGACGGCTCAGGATGCCGCTTGCAAACGCCAAATGCTGCAAGGGCTTGGCCCTTTATTTCAGAGGTACGGCCTCGCACAGGTCTATGTCTTTGGCTCAGTGACAAGATCAGCTTGCAGGTCAGATTCAGATATTGATATTTATGTAGAAGATATTGAGGCAGAAAGGTATTGGGAGCTTTGGAAGGAGCTGGAAGAGCATACCAACACCCGTATAGATCTATACTGCCAAAGGGACGATCCTGTATTTATTAAAAAAGTTAAAGAGCGTGGTGTATTGATCTATGAAGCATAGTATTGCCTTGCTGAAGGCCGATATCCAGGATGAGCTATCTAACTTGCGCAGAGTGATGGAGGAGTTTCGTCCCCTGATGCCCCAACTGGCATATAGTGATGAGCAGGTCAGCAATTATGACAAAATGGTTGTTGGATATCTTCTGCACTCATTTTACAATGGATGTGAGAATATTTTCAGGTCGGTAGCTCGATTTTTTGAAAACGGGGTCGAACCTGAATCCTGGCACAAAGACCTTCTGCGGCGAATGAAGCTGGAGGTTCCAGAATACAGGCCGCGACTCATTTCCGAGCAGTTGTACCGCTTGTTGGATGACTTTCGGGGATTCAGGCATCGATTCCGGCATTCCTACAGCTTTGAACTTGATTGGGAAAGGGAGAAGGTGGTGGCTGGAAAACTGGAACAAGCCCTCACCTTACTTCAAGAAGACGTTAAGGTGTTTCTTGAGGCATTGGATTCGTTGTCTGAGGCAGAATAGATGCGAGTGCAAAAAATCTTTGCAGTGGCGTCAAGAAACCTTTTTTCCTCTGATTCCCCTCCTTGCCCGCCTGTCTTCCAGGCGGGAGGGAGGGGTCAGGGGAGGTTTTTTTTTGCGACACGTGAGATGTGCCAAGGCCCTGGGCAAAAAAGCTGAGCAGCGGTTTATTCCAGCCCGTAATTCTCCCGTAATTGTCCGGACAAGGATCGGATGACCGCAAAGGCCTCTTCCACCGTTTTGGTTTTATCCGGATTGACCAGGCAGCAGGTGGCCGGTGATAGAAGGCTCCTGGACAGGAGAAAGTCCTGGTCGAATCCCTTATCCGCCAGCTTGGCCCACAAGTTTTCCAGGAGGGAACCCAAGGAGTCCAGGCTTTCCTGGGCAAAAGGCTCGAAATTGGTGGGTACAATACCCCAGACGATGACCCCGCCCCGATCCAGAAAGCGTTTGATGCCCGAGGTGTAGCCCACAAAGCGCTCTCCATTGCTGAAGGTATCCAGGGACAAAATGTCCAGGTCCTGATTGAGCAGAAAATCCCAGTCAGGATTGCCGCAGAGGTGAATTCCTCTGGGTCTATTTATAAGAGAGAAGAAATATTCCAGATCATTTTTGGCCTGCACGTCGTTGTACCCGGACAGGGCACTGAAGATGAACTGCAACCCGGGCTCGTCCACGAACATGAAGGCGTTCTCGTTTTTGGCCTTCAGCTTGTCTAGTTGGACATTGATCCGTTTGGCCATAAACTCCAAAAGAAATGGTCTGACTGTATCGTCGAACAGAATGGGGCGGTCGTTTTCGTCGGCGATATTAAAACCGAAGCTGATGGGTCCTTCCAGCTGCCCGCGTATGGCAGAATACTGACTTAAGTCCAGATCCAGAAAATGGTGATAGACCGCTGAATAGTCCGGGCTGATGTCAAAATATTCCGGATCTTCAAAATGGGCCATGGCCTCATTCAACTCATTCATGAACCGGTCCATGGAAAAGCCCAGGGTCCGATTGTCTACATCCAGGATGATTCCCGGAAAGTGTTCAGAGGCCTGGACGTACATGTCTTCATAGTAATTGAGTAACGGGAGCTGGGGCCAGTAGGGGATGTCCAGGGACAGGGCCAGCTCCTGGGCCTTTTCAGGATCGGTATGGGGCATAACGGCCATGGCCGTGGTCAGCAGATTTCCGGGAATAGGCATAGGTAACTCCTGAAAGATGAAGATTCAACCACGGAACACGCGGAAGGCACGGAATACCAGAAAGACTCGGAACAAAAACATCTTTTTTCTACGCATTTAGTGTATTCCGAAGTGTACACTTCGTATCCTCATATCCAAAACTCCGGGTAGTATCTTTTCCTGGGTATATTATTCACCACCAGGGCCACCATGAGCATGATGACTGCCCCGCTTCCGGCCGGAATCAGGGCGTAGAGGTAGCCAAGGGCATGGATCTGGTCGCTGCCGATGACCGCGATCAGGGCGCTGGCCCCTCCGGGCGGGTGCAGGGTCTTGGTCAAATGCATAACAGCAATGGCTGTAGCCACGGCCACGGCCGAGGCCAGCCACATCTGATCCCCTAGAAGTTGAAAACAAGCCACTCCGATCAGGGCGGAGATAACGTGTCCGCCGATCAGGTTCCTGGGCTGGGCCAGAGGGCTCTTGATCGCCCCGTAGATAAGTACAGCCGAGGCCCCGAAGGAGCCGATGATCATGACCATATCTGAATCGGAGAGGAAGTTGAAGTGCGCAAGGCCCACAGCGGCAATGCCCAGAAAAGAACCGATCCAGGACCAGATGACCTCCGGAATGCTTACCCTGGGCGGGCTGGTGGTGGTTCCCCGCATTTTCTGCCAGTAACCCATGTGTTGCTCCGTTGTTGTTTGATTGCGCTTGCGGTTTGGATCATTTCTTCTGGGGCACAACAGCCAAGGCCCCGAGCAGATCGTCTCGGGAGACGATGCCCACCAGCCGCTCGTTTTCCACCACCGGCAGCCGGTTGATGTGTTTCTCCCGCATCAAGTCATACATGGCATGCACCGGGGTATCAGGAACCACGGTCACGGCCGGGCTGGACATGATGTCCGCTGCTGTCTGCCCCTTGATCTTCAGAGCCGGACATCCTTTGCTGTCCATACACGCGGCCACCAGGCCCATAAAGGACTCCTCTTTTCCAGCCATTCTGCGCATGAAATCCTTTTCAGAAATCACTCCAACCACCTTTTTGTCTTTTTTCCCCACCACCGGCACTCCGGCCACTTGAACCTGGGCCAGGATTCTGGCTACATCCAAAACGGGCTGATCTTCTAAGACAAAATGCACTGGGCTGGACATTATCTTCCGGGCCGGGGTGGACAAAATGCGCTTATGAGCCTGGGAATAGGCCAGAGCATAGACTTCTTTGAAATCACCCGGGGTAATGTCCAGATAACCCGAAATCTGCTTCATGGCCGCCAGGACATCCGCGTCGGTCAGATCGTTTGGATCAAGGCCCAAAGAAAAACGATCCGCAGTCGCTTGGTCATGTGCATGAATCGTGGGCATAATGTTCTCCTTTATGGAAACACGAGACTGAATACAGAAAGAGCATACCGGAAAACTGCTGGGATGTTTTTGATGTGGATCAAATTCATTCACACTTGCCTGGTGATGAATGACTCATCTTTTTGGGGTATTTTTGAACAAGACGTGATTATCGAAAGATTTCTCGAAGAACCAGTCCTAGGGAAAGGGAGAGATCAAAGACCATGAGCAGATAAAGGGCTGAATAGAGGAGCGAAACATGGGGAGTGAGGGTGCAGGTCTTAATTACGGATCTTTGTTTTCTGCATCTTTAGGTCCAGTTTGATGATTTTGCCGATACTCCGTTGAAGACCTCCTTGTTGTAGGTGTTCTTGGCCTCAAAGCCTGTGGCCTCGATCAAGTATATGCCCGGCCGGTGGGATCAGCCTCGAGGACCGAGGTCCCCTTTAGGACAGCCAATTTCAAGATGGAGTTGAGCAGAAAGCTCTTGTCGGTCCTCAGACCAGGTGATGACCGAGTTTTTGTCCGCAAGGCCCTTGCGGACAGCTTCAGCTTGCTTTATAGACCAGATTCATGTAATTACGTATTAATGGATTTTATTTTGCAAGTAAGCTTTCGCTGGGCCTCAGAATGGAGTAAGTAATGATAGTTCAGTCGATGCGAACGGTGGTCATTGGGTTTGTGGGGGTCTGTCTCTGCATCATGCCCTTGATTGCTCAGGCGGAAAAAAACGGTGATGTAAACCAGGTCCTGCGACGGGGAGTGCTTCGCCATCTGGGAGTTGTCTACGCCAACTTTGTAACCGGATCGGGAGACGGCTTTTCCGTTGAGCTCATGCATCAGTTCGCCAACTACCTGGGTGTAAAATACGAGTATGTGCCTACCACTTGGTCGGATGTGATCCCGAATTTGATCGGGCAGGATGTTGTGGTCCACGGTGATCAGGTGCAAGTAGCCGGTTACCGGGAGATAAAGGGGGATGTCATCGCCAACGGATTGACCATTCTTTCCTGGCGAGACAAGGTGATCGACTACTCAGAACCCGTATTTCCGACTCAGGTCTGGATGATGGCCAGGGCCGATGCGTCGATCAAGCCGATCAAACCCTGTGGAGATGTCGATCAGGATATTGCCGCGGTCAAAAAACGGATTGAGGGGTTGACTATCCTGGGTATTGACGGAACCTGCCTGGATACATCTCTCTATAATCTCAAGGCCCACGGGGCGTTTACCCGGTCATTCGAGGGCTCCATGAACGAGCTCGTTCCGGCTATCATGAACAAGGTGGCCGACGCCACGGTCCTTGATGTGCCTGACGCCCTCATTGCTCTTCAGAAATGGGGAGGCGACATCAAGGTCATCGGTCCAGTATCCCACCAGCAGAACATGGGCTGTGGCTTTCGCGAATCCTCGCCAAAGCTTTTGCAGGAATTCAATTACTTCTTGCGGCAGATAAAAGAAAAAGGAATCTATCTGGATATCGTCAAAAAGTATTACCCCAACGTCTTTGACTACTATCCCGACTTTTTTGATTCAGATACGGAATGAGGCCCTGAATAGGTCTGGTTTGTGGTCAAATTTTGTCAAAAATTTGACAAATTATGTCACGAAAAGCTTGGGCTGAGCCCAAGCTTTTCGAGGGTTAATACCCCATGTCGTTGTAGACCTGCCACATAGCATACATCAAGTCGTCGATCTGGTCATAGTCATTGAACAGGTGAGTGGAAATGCGCAGAGCATAGGTATCATCCGTGGCGTTCTCATTTTCTTTGAAGTGGGTGTAGCGGATGACGAATCCGTGTTCCTTGCGCAGTTTTTCCCGTAATTCGTGCACCAGATCACCATTGCCTGAGTCTTTTTTAAACGGGTTGAAGGTGGTCAGGCCGCTGGAGATATCCCTAATATTTGGGCAGTAGAGTGGCGCATTTGGAAAATAGTTCTGGAGCTTGTCTTTGCAGTATGCACTCAGGTCCAGGACCCGTTTCTCGATGTCCTTGCGGCCGATTTTTTCCCAAAAGTTGCAGCTTTCCACCAGGGCCTGCATGGCCGGGTAGTTGGGGTTGCCGTGGTACTGCAGGGCTGTGCCCATTCCATAATAAGGATTTTGCCAATGTTCATAGAGCGAGGAGAGGATGGGCCACAGGGCAGGATCGTTGTCATCCGCATTGCGCACATACAGGAGGCCGGTCCCGCCCGGACCGCACTGCCACTTATGCCCGGAGGCGGCGTAGAAGGTGCAGCCCATTTTGTCGAAATCGAGATCGAGCATGCCGCTGGCATGGGCACCGTCCACTAGGGTAGGCACACCGTATTTGTTGGACATGTCACAGATCTTTGAGGCCGGCAGGCGGAGACCGGTGGTGTAGGTGATGTGGGAGAAGACCAGGAGTTTGGGCCGATAGTTATCCAGGTACTTCTGAAATCGGTACGTGATCTCCTTTTCGCTGGCCATGAAGTCTGTAGGCAGAGGGATTTCAACGATTTTTACCCCGATCCGATCCCGCAGCAGGGCCATAGGCGATGTGGCGGCTACGTGTTCATGGTTGGTGGTCAGAATGACGTCGTTCTTCTTGAATTCCAGTCCGCTTAGAATGATGTTCATGCCCATGGTCGTGTTGCCGGTGATGACCAGATCCTCTGTAGTCGCTCCGAACTGAGGAGCCAATGTCTTTCGCATGGCCGTGGAATAGGGCCATGTATCGCCGAACTCGCCTTCCATACCCCAGGGGTCCCGGGCCACGGCCCGGTTCAGGCGGTCGTACTCGTCCAGGACATGTTTTGGCATGGAGCCGGTAGTCCCGATGTTCATGTACACCCTGTTTTCATCCAGGATAAAGGCGTTCTGCACCTCCTCCCAGGTCAGTGTTTCCGGAATTTGAGTTGAAGGCCTGCCCGCCCTGGCCCAGGAAGGTATGGTGAGCAAGGCCCCGGCTGCAGCTGTTGTTCCAGCCAGCTTAAAAAAGTCCCGCCGATTCCATCCTTCTTTCCTGCCGGTACTGAGCTCATCTCGCTTCGTGGTCATGTTCCCTCCTCCTTGTGTTCAATTGTTCTCGTGGCTCTTCTATTCCAATGCTAAGCCCTGTTTACGCAACACCTCGTCGCAGGCCTCAACGATTTCCTCATCGTAACAGGTCCTTTTATGCTGCTGAATTTCATCAAGGGCTGCCTCGATGCCCAAAGCGGCCCGATATGGACGATGCGAAGTCATAGCGTCGACCACATCAGCTACGGCCAGGATTCGTGATTCAGTGAGAATCTGCTGTGCTGTGGCGCCACAGGGGTATCCGCTGCCGTCGAGCCTCTCGTGGTGCTGCAGGACGACCTGGCTTACCGGCCAAGGGAAATCCACGTGCTGCAAGATGTTGTAGCCAACCATAGGGTGGGCCTTGATAATGGTGAATTCGGCTTCGGTCAGCTTTGCGGGCTTATTTAAAAATTCCGAAGGAATATACACTTTGCCCACATCATGGACCATGGCCCCGAGACGCAAGCATTCCATCCTTTCCCGGTCCAGGCCGAGCGATTCGGCAATGGCTAAGGACAGCTTGGTTACCTTTCGTTGATGACCAGCAGTGTAAGGGTCCCGAGCCTCAACCAAGGCCACAAATCCGGAGACAATGCCATCCATGGCCATCTTCAGCTTTCGAAGGCCCTCTACCTCGTATTGATTTTGGATGAGTTGATGCTGTTGGAGGGCATCGGTCAGGGCTTGATACAGCTTCTGCTCGTTGCAGGGCTTCATGAGGAGGCGGAAGACGTACCCTGAGTTGATGGCATCGAGCGCGTTCTGCAGGTTGGCGAATGCAGTCAGGAGCATGCGCACAGTATCCGGGTGACGTTCTTTGACCTGGGATATGAAGGTTATTCCGTCCATCTCCGGCATTTTGATGTCTGAGACCACCACGGAAAATGGACCCTGTGTTTCCAAAATTTCAAGAGCCTCAGCTCCGCCTTGAGCTGTTTGGATGGAGAAGCCCCTGCCTAGCATGCGTTGAATCGAGGAAAGAAGCCGTGTATCATCATCGACAAACAGAATTTTAGGGGTTTCGGAACTGTTGGTCATGACTTCAACTCCTGCTTCCAGATATTTACTAGGTGACTAGATGACAAAGCAACATCATGTATAAGGGAGAGTAATAAAGAAGGAAGTGCCTTTGTGCTCTTGTGATTCAAAGTAAATTTTTCCCCCGTATTTTTCAGTGATCACCCGAAAAGCAATGGCCAGTCCCTGGCCGGTCCCTTTGCCCACGTCTTTGGTTGTGAAGAACGGTTCAAATATCTTTTCTTCGTATCCTTTGGGTATACCTATGCCGTTATCTGATATTGTGACCTCAATACAGGTATCGTGACTTAATGTTTTTATAAAAATAGATCCTTTGTTGTCCTTGTTTTCAGATATTTTTTCACCAATGGCATGAGCCGCATTGACGATAATATTCAAAAAAACCTGATTGAGTTCACTTGAAAAACCTACTATCTTTGGTAAGTTGGGTTCTAGGTCTGTTTCCAGTTCAGCCACGTACTTCCATTCATTTTTAGAAATAACTATAGCGTATTTGATCACCTCGTTGACATCTACATCTTCGGTTGTTTCATGTTGGGGATAGGACAATTGTCTGATGGAGTTGACGATATTTGCGATATGCTCCAGGCCTTCCAGGGATTCGTCCACCGCCCCGTGAATTTCTGTACAAAGAGAGGTCATGGGATTATTTTCCACAGGCTGCCTGATAGCCTGAGCTCTGCATTGCAGAGCGAATCCATTCCCGGTATCATCGGTTGGAGGTCGGCAATCGCTTCCTCCTAAATGAAAGAGCTCTCGTTGCGCATTTTTGATAAACTGGAGGTTGTTGCTGAGGTACTGAATGGGTGTGCTGATTTCGTGAGCGATTCCGGCTGCCAGCTGGCCGATGGCCTCCAGCTTTTGAGATTGCAGGAGCTGGATCTGCAGGTTCTTGAGTTCAGTGATGTCGGTAACCACACTGAAAGATCCTTTGTAAGTGCCATCTTCATTGAACAAGGGAGCGGGAGAAATTAAGGTAAAGAGCCTGGATCGGTCAGCCCGGTTCCAGACCAACTCAAGATTTTCGACCTTACTGCTTCTCCTTTTCCTGAAATGCTTCATAAAGATATCGCTGCTTTCTTGTTCCAGAAATTCAGGAAGCCTGTGATGGAGAAGATCGGTCTCCTCTCTCTGGAGTAAATAGCAAAATTGGGGATTAACGTAGGTAAACCGATACTCCGGGTCAATGATATAAAATCCTTCGTTCATGGTCTCAACCAGACGTCTGTATCGCTCTTCACTCCTCGTGAGGGCTTCTTCGACCGCCTTGCGCTGGGTAATGTCCATAAGCGTGCCTGCAGCCCTGAGCGGTCGACCCAAGCCATCTTTGTCCAGAACCATGCCCCGTTCCAGAACCCAGATCCAGTTGCCATCGCCGCGCCGCATCCGATGTTCGCTTTCGTACGGCAGGTTAGAGTCCTGTATATGGTTTTCCAAAATATGCGGGATGTTAGGTAAATCTTCGGGATGGATGCGGTCGTTCCAAGTGTTTATGTGGACTTCATTGCCTTGCAGCTCATAGCCCAGAATTTGTTTGCACCTGTCGTTGAAATTTACCATGCCGGTCTGGACGTTCCAATCCCAAATACCCAAATTGCCACCTTGGAGGGCTACCTCCAGACGCTCCTGGCTCTCTTTGAGCTTGCTGAGGTGATCTCTTTGCTCTCGATGCCGAAGAATAACCATAAATACCAACAAGCCAAGACCAATTATTGCCAGAATACCAATGAAGAAGCGCCAAGGAGGGGTGTTGCCGAAAACAAATCGGGAGGGGAGGACGGAGACAAAACGATAGGGGGTCCCTTTGACTGGTGCACAGGCCGCTATGTATCCATCATACCGGTGGATATAATTACTACTGCTCCGGGCCGCATGGGTGCTTACCCAAGAATGTAATGACTCTAAAGGTACCGGCGATTTTTGATCTGACAGAGAAAGGATTTGCTCTGGCCCCATCAGGGCCCAGTATTGCTTGACCGAGTTGGCCACTTGAATATCAGGCTTATGCAGGATTCCTTCTATAGAACACCAGGCAACGAGCTGACCAGCGTGCCTGCCTTTGAAGAATACGGGTCCGGAGATGATGGCCGTACGTTCATCCCTGGAGCTCATGCTGACAATTTGCGTTTCTTGAACAAGTATCTCCTTGGACAAAAATTTTTTTGAGTCCCATGTTCGTTGTTTATTGCTCTCAACAACAACCAGGTCCTCACCTTGCGTGTTCAGAAAGACGATGCGGTCCCAGTGTGTACTTTCATAACCGCGGTGTTTTTGCTGAAAATTTTCAAAAAGGTTATGTATTCTGTCCAGGCTGGCTGCAAGACCGTACTTCATGGTCATTCCCAGAGCTTTGTTGGCAAAGTAGTTTTTGACCTCTGGGCGTTCAGCAAGACGGTCGAGATCCCTGATACGCTCAGAAAAGTAATAACCTATGGATTTGGCCTGCTGTTCCACTTCGAGGATAAAACGCTCCTGGGCTGTGCTGTGAAGCTGCATATTTGACAGGTAGTTGGCTCCCAGGAGGTACCCGATGTATCCAAGAAGCAAAAAGCTGATGAGCCAGAATCCATGAAGTCTGACATTTGGTAGGACAATAGATTTGATCCAGGACATGAGTTCCATCAAAAGAAGAAAAGATGTACCACCAGAATAGAGGCCGAAAAATTGTTGCAAGAATCGGACTAACATTACAGCTGGTGCGATTCCAGCCAGCTTACCCTGGATATCCACAATTCCCTATGGCTGCCTGGAGCAGACCACCAGCCGGGTCTTTCCCCTGATCTATGTCCAGAGCAGTTTTTTTTCAAGAGTTGGAAGGGACAAGGATTATAGATGTTGGCGTTGAGGTCTACGACAGCTCATTGGCTGAAAGGGTCAATAGCATCCTGGCTGCTAAAAGAGGCCTGGCCCAAAGGCTGAGTTTGGATGCCTTGCAATCCCGCAGTATGCCGGTCAAGTTTGGGGACAATCTCTTTCGGCTGGCCTCACCACATCTCTTTTTTTCAATGATTCTTCAAAGACCTGGTCTGTACTCCAGGAATATGTCTGGAAATTGAATGAAGATCCTGCTAGCCTTCAAGGCCTGTAAATAACAGGACAAAGACATTGCAGACCATGGTAGTCTTTTGAATATGTAGGTTGCGAAATAATTTGTCTCCGGAAACCGTCCAGGAAGTTTTGTTCAGTGATTCACAAGGGACTGTGAAAGCAGGCGGGAAAACTGAAGGCTCAACAGGAAGCATGGAATGTTCAAGCACAAAATCAGATTGGTATTTGACAAAGTAATAGAGGTTATCTTCGGCGTCATTCTCTCCTTCAGCCCGGAGGTCTGCAGGTCATGAAATCCATTTGCAAACCGATTCTTATCTACCTGGTGTTCAGCACAGCGTTTCTTCTGCCCCAGATCGTGGCCACACCATCCTCTGCCCAGCAAGGGCAGGCTGCTCCTCCTGCCTACTCCACCTTGGCCGATCTTTTAGAGGATGAACAGACCCGGAAAGCCCTTATCGAGGATTTACGGGTCCTGGCCAGCAAACAAACCCAGGTGGCTGAGCCTGGTCAGGCCCTGCCTGTACAGGAGCCGGAGAAGCTGTCCCTTCCCCGCCGCATGGCCGAGATGGTCAGTGGGGTAGCCGGGAAAGCGGGCAGCAGATTCCAGGGCATCGTGGCCAACCTGCGGGGTATCCTGACAGCCAAGCCGGGCACGGAGATGGCCATCGACATGCAAGAGGTTGCCCGGGCTGCCCTGAACCTGGGATTGCTCATTATTTCGGTTGTGGCTGCATTTCTGATCTTCAGGCGTCTTGTCCGACCTATATTCTCCAGATTGAGCCATTGGTATGAGCATGGAGGAGGGAAAAGCTCCCTGCTCAGGGCCGCTGTGGCCGTGATTTTGGCTGCCCTGGTCGATGCTCTGGTGGTTGTCCTGGCCTATGTGAGCGGCAACATCATCGCCACCTTCGCCATTGGAGAAACCGGGGCCTTGAGCACCCGTTTCGCTTTGTTTTTAAATGCCTTCCTGATGATCGAGCTGCTCAAGGCGGGTATCAGGATGCTTTTTTCCTATAGATATGAAGGGCTGCGACTCCTGCCCATCAGCGCGGAAGAAGCCGAGTACTGGAATCGGTTCCTGGCCAGGCTGACCGGATTTTTGGGCTACGGTTTGCTCCTGGTGGTCCCCCTAGTCAATGCCTATCTCTCCTATACCCTGGGCCAGGGAGTCAGCCTGATCATCATGCTCCTGGCCTTTTTTTACGCCATAGCTGTCATTCTCAAAAACAGAATCAAGGTTCGTGCTGCCCTGAAGGCCAAGGCCGACAAGGCCGCCCTGGGAACCTCCCAGGCTTTGCTCCGGATTCTGTCCCGTATCTGGCATGTGTTGACCATCGCCTACTTCCTGGTGGTCCTGGTCATCACCCTGGCCCGGCCGGCCGACGCCTTGCTTTTTGTCATGCTGGCCACCCTCAAGACCTTGGTCTTCATCGGTCTCGGACTGCTGGCCTCCGGGATTCTGTCCCAGCTCATCGGGCGGAAGATCAAACTCTCTCCAGACATCAGCCGGAAAGTCCCTCTTTTGGAATCCCGGCTCAATTCCTACGTGCCCATGTCCCTGAAGGTTATTCGAGTGGTGATTCTCATTGCCGTGGTTATGTTCACCTTCTATGCCTGGGGAATTTTCGACCTGCCGGCCTGGTACGCCAGCCAACCTGGTCGGGGTCTGGTCGGCAAGCTGGTCAGTGTGGCCATCATCCTGGTTATGGCCCTGGGAGTTTGGGTCCTCCTGGCCAGCGTGATCGAACATCGTTTGAACCCGGAGACAGGAA
>CAZUER010000118.1:0-12755 GCA_964619345.1 uncultured Desulfohalobiaceae bacterium | reverse complement strand
CTTACTGATCACTGTGCGCACGGTGGAGCCCACCCGTCGCCTGCTGGTCATGGACCTTCCCGACCGGCCCAGAATGGTCAGATCGGCGTTTTCCGCTGCAGCCAAGACCTCTGCCGGTACCCCGCCCCTGGTAACCCTGAATTTCCAGGGCACATGAAAGCGACCAGCCACTTCAGACAATATTTTCTGCAGCCGCTGGGCTTGGATGCGGAGCTGCCTCTCCGTCTCCGCCCGGTCTATACGTCGAAAACTGGGAGCCAGAAAGGACACTTCCCGGGCAAAGGGAAATTCGCACAGTTGTAAGACATTGATATCCTCTACAAACAGCCCCTCCAGCTCGGCGTCCAGAACAGCGGCCAGTTCGGCAGCTGTATCCAGGGCGGACATACTGTTTTCCGAGGCGTCCAAAGGGACTAAAATGCGGTGCAGGGGGAGGAAATGGGTGTTCTGACTCACGACTGACCTCCTTGCTCCTTGCCTGCGCCGAACTGCTCGCGTTTCTCCGAGAGTTCCTGCAACCGTTTCTGAACTTTGCCGTTCACACTCTCAGGTGAATACTCACCCTTCTCGTCCGGCTCACCCGCCGCCAAGCCGGTTAAGATCTCCATGCCCTGGTCGATAGACTGCACCGAATAGATATGAAACTGGCCGTTGTCCACCGCTTCCCGCACATCCCTGCGCAGCATAAGGTGCTCGACATTGGACTCAGGGATGAGAACACCCTGTTCACCAGTCAGCTCTTTCTCTCGACAGACATCGAAAAATCCTTCAATCTTTTCGTTCACTCCGCCAATGGCCTGGACCTGGCCGTGTTGATTGACCGATCCGGTCACTGCCAAGGATTGGTTGATGGGAATATCGGCAATGGATGAGAGCAGGCAGTACAGCTCTGCCGAAGACGCACTGTCTCCATCGATCCCCCCGTAAGACTGCTCAAAGACCAGGCTGGCGGACAAAGACAGGGGTCTGTCCGCGGCATAGCGGGCCCCCAAAAAACCAGAAAGGATGAGCACTCCTTTGGAGTGGATAGGACCGCTCAGCTTGGCCTCCCTTTCAATGTCGATGACTTCCCCCTTACCCAGCCTGACCCGGGCCGTAATCCGGTTGGGCCGGCCGAACATGAAATCACCGAGCATAATCACAGAGAGGCCGTTGATCTGTCCAACTTGCCACCCCTTGCTATCGATGAGCATAATTCCACGGCGGATGTTTTCCTGAATATGCTCACGCATGAGATCTGAGCGGTATATAGAGGCGTCGATGGCCTGTTGCACATCCTGATCTGACGTCGATTCCCGGCCCTGCTCCTTGGCCCAGAAATCGGCCTCTCGCATCAAGTCGGTCAAACCTTGGACATGGGTGGACAACTTGCTCTGATCCTGCACTTTGCGAGCGCTGTACTCCATGAGCCTGGCCACGCCGGAGCGGTGAAAGGGCATAAGCCCCTCCTGCTCCACCACCCCGGCCATAAAGCGGGCAAAAAGATCCTGATGGGCATCATCCCACTGCATGTTGACATCAAAATCAGCGGCTACCTTAAACAGTTTGCTAAACTCAGGGTCATATTCTTTGAGCAGATAGTACAACAGAGGGTTGCCAACCAGAACCACCTTCACTTGCAAGGGCACAGGTTCTGGTTCCAAAGAGATTGTACTGATCAAGCTGAACATCTCGGCCAAGGATTCAATTTTGATCTGTTCCGATATAAGGGCCCTTTTCAGCCCGTCCCAGGCCCCGGGCTGAGTCAATACCTTGTAGGCATCCAGGATCAAAGCCCCTCCATTGGCTCGATGCAGTGCTCCGGGCTTTATCAAGTTAAAATCGGTAATCAGAGCCCCCATCATGGGCTGATGTTCCACCCGGCCTACCATATTGGCGTAGGTGGGGTTGTCCTCGTAAATGACCGGAGCTCCGGCGGTCTGGCTGTTGTCCACCAGGACGTTGACCTTGTATCTTCGCATGAGGCCGAAGCTTCCCCCCTGGCTCCAGCTTCCGGCCGGACCATGCCCCAGGCCTTGTCCCATGCTTTGCCCTGATTGCTGGGCCTGGCCTTCCTCCTGCTGCTTGTCCGACTCCAGAATGGAGCGCACATTGTCAATGATATCTTTCTGCACGGCATCCAAATAGTCACCGACTACAGATACCTCCTTGTATTTCTCCCTGATCTCGTCAATAAGCGGCCCAACTGCATAACTGGCCACTTCATTGTTCAGATCGGATATCTTCTGGCGGAGATCCCTCTGCCAGGCCGGAAACTTCTGGAACATGCGCTGGGACTCGTTCTGCATCTCCTCGATATCGCTTTGGATCTGTTTTTGTTCCTCCTCAGGCAATTTCTGAAACTCCTCCGGAGGCACGACCTCTCCATCCCGAACCGGGGCAAATCCGAATCCACTCGGGGTACGGATCAATGTTAAACTTTTTTCCTTAGCCTTGTTGTTCAGATCTTCAAAAACACTTTGCTGATATTCTTTGAACTCCTGCTGCATGGCTTGCAGTCTGTTCTGGTACTCCTCACTCTCAAAAGCGCCTTTGAGCACATTGGGAACTTCCTGGATCAGATGCTCCATGTCCGAAGCCAGGTCGTTGCCCCAGCCAGGGGGCAGAATGAGCATCCTGGGTTTGCCCGGGGTTTCAAAGTTGTTCACATAGCAAAGATCCGAGGGAGTAGGCGCATCCTCCAGTTGCCGGGACAAATACTGCCGGGCGAAAGTATGTTTGCCCATTCCGCTTGGTCCCAAGGCATAAATATTGTATCCGTGCTGATCTATACCCACCCCGAACTTCAAGGCCTGAACAGCCCGAGGCTGTCCCACTCCCTGGCTCAAATCCCGAATAGGTTCCAGATCGGCCGTGGTTTCAAAAGAAAGTCCGGATACGTCGCACGCCTTGTACAGTTGGGCGGAAGTCAGTTCTCTATGGTGCATGGCATGCTCCTGGGCTTGAGTAATTTAGGTTTCCGGTTTCAGGTGTCGGCGCCGCCTCTGGCGGCGGCCGCCAGTTTGATCCAGCATGAAACGTGTGTTGTGGTGATGCCAGAATTGCCGGATGACCAAGACAGAGACAGGGGTTGAACCTTGTTCCATACAGGTCTCGCCGTTGGCGGGATCTCCAGCAAACCTAAAATATTGCAGAAGATTCGAAAATATGGTAATCCTTTTGGGGTATTTGTTGTCAAGCATAAATGAACAACTCCACTGCAAGCACCACACTCAACCCCACATTGACTTGTCCAAGTTTTATTTATTTTGGCCAAAGCACAAAATAATGTTTCAAATGTGCCGGAAACAAAGCTGAAGGAAAAAGAGAGTACGTATGCCCAGAGTGCAGGTGAACCTCCCCCAGGACTATGTATTTACCACCGAAATTCCCTTGCGCATCGATGACATCAATTTCGGCGGCCACATGGGGAACGATTCCGTTTTGACCCTGGCCCAGGAAGCCCGAACCCGCTTTTTTAATCACTTCGGGTTTGAAGAGCGGGATATAGACGGCAACGGAATCCTGATTGCCGATGCTGCCATTATATTCAAGGCCCAGGCCTTTTACAAAGACATTCTCCGGGTTGACCTGGGCATAAACGATATCGGACGTAAAGGGTGCGATATAATCTATCTGTTCACCAATAAAGACTCGGACCAAGAGATCATCCGGGCCAAGACCGGAATCGTTTTCTTCGACTATGGTAAACAGCAGGTCGTCCGTATTCCACCCGTCTTTATCCAGCGCCTAGGATTGGGTGTATTGAAAGAATAACGCCCCCAAAGCCATCCTGCTGTCTATGGAGAGCTATGAAGCCATGCAGGAAGAAATCGAAGACCTTCGGCTTACTGCCCTTGCACTGGCTCACTCGGAAAGCTTTGAACAAGAAAAAGCTCTCCCGCAAGAATATATAATGGACAAGTTCGGTTCATAAGGTTGATGCTCCTTTGTTTGCAGATTCTTATTCCTGCAAACAAAGAATCTTTCATTTGTGTGAATCTGCCTGCCTTGTGAAACAGTCATAGACTCAGCGAAGATGGTTTTACTGGGTGTGATCTGTGGACCAATATTCCGAGATTCTTCATTTCGTGCTTTCAGCGTATTTCGCAGTTACATCTTTTGTTGCCTGTGCAGCTCTCTTATCTTTACGACCTCTGGAAAAGCTTCTTCAGCTCTTGCAGGGACCGGGTGTTGACCACATCAGCAGCTTCCAGCCACCCCCGCCTGGCCTGGTCCACTCCGTAACGGATAAGCCCCAGATTCCCGATCTGATGGGCGTCAGATGAGATGGCTATCTTTACTCCCAGCTCCTTGGCCGCCTTGCAGTACACGTCGTCCAAATCCAATCTGTCCGGCTGGCTGTTCAGCTCCAGAATGCACCCTCGCTCCCCGGCTCCCTGCAGAATCTGCTCCATATCCACGTCGTAAGCCTCCCTGGACCCGATGAGCCGGCCGCTGGGGTGGCCCAGAATGGTGCAGTTGGGGTTATCCATGGCCCGCAGGATGCGCTCGGTCTGCTTTTCCCTGGACAGGTTGAAGGCGGTATGCACGGAACAGACACAGAAATCCAATTTCTGCAGCACCCAATCCGGAAGATCGAGGCTCCCGTCTTTCAGGATATCCACTTCTGAACCTTTGAGCAGGGTTATTCCGGAAAAGCGAGTATTCACTGCTTCTATCTCCTCCATCTGCTCCATGAGCCTGTGTTCATCCAACCCCCCGACCATACTCAGATTTCGGGTATGGTCGGTTATTCCCAGGTATTCGTACCCCATCTCCCGGGCAGCTTGGGCCAGCTCCTGCAAAGTGTTCTTGCCGTCAGTAGACTTGGTGTGCACATGGAGATCGCCGTCCACATCATTAAGTACAATAAGTTTGGGCAGCCGGTCTTTGGCCGCCGCCTCCAGCTCCCCCCGGTCTTCCCGAAGCTCAGGGACTATATAAGGCAGACCTACACTGGCGTAGACTTCTTCTTCGCTTTTCCCGGCTACCTTTTGATCCCCCTGGAAGACGCCGTACTCATTGACCTTCAGCTCCCGGTCCAGGGCCAGACGACGAACGGCGATATTGTGCGCCTTGGATCCGGTAAAGTAGTGGAGTGCAGCACCGAAAGAATCCTGCTCCACAAAGCGCAGATCAACCTGTAACCCATTCTTCATAATCACGGACGACTTGGTCTGACCATGGGCCAAGACCTGACGTACATCCTCATAATTGACCAAGGCCTGCATAACTTCATCAGACCGGGTTCCGGTTACCAGAATATCCAGATCGCCCACGGTCTCTTTGCGGCGGCGGAAGCTCCCGGCCACTTCCACCTCTTGTACTCCGTTTTGCTGCTCCAGATGCCGGGACAAAGTTGCAGCCACATCTTCCACAACAGCCAGCTTATAGCGTTTTTCCACCCCTTGGAAACGCTCTATTTCCTCCAGAATACTCTCCTGAGTCTTGGCTCCGAACCCGGACAATTCAGCCACCTTGCCCTCAGCTGCCGCCTGCTGCAGATCGGCCAAAGAGTTCACCCCCAGCTTGTCGTGCAGGGCCTTGACCCGCTTTGGTCCCAGACCCTGAATATGCATCAGGCTGACCAAATCCGGTGAAACCCGCTGCCTGGCCTCTTCCAGGGCTGACAGGGAACCGGTATCTACAATTTCATTGATCTTAGCCGCCAGTTCTTGACCGATACCTGGATATTGGGTCAGATCCTCATCCCGGTGTACCAAATCCCGCAGACTTTGGGACAGCCCGCCAACAGCCCGGGCTCCGTTGCGATAGGCCCGAACCCGGAATGGATTGGCTCCTTCGATCTCCAGGATATCGGCCAGTTCTTCAAACATGGAAGCTACGTCGCTGTTGTGAGCCGGCATGATTATCGTTCCTTGTCATTGTCATGAAAATGATTATTATTCAAAATTAAGCATGCAATTTTTTGCCCCTTTGGGGCAAAAATATTTCAGATTTGCCGAAGGCAAAGCTGAATACTTAAACAGGCCCCCATAAGGAGATATTATGTCAGAGACACAGCATTCCGCCAACCGCCTCATTGACGAAAAAAGCCCCTATCTCTTACAACACGCACACAACCCTGTTGACTGGCATGCCTGGTCTGAAGATGCCTTTGCCCTGGCCCGGGACAAAGATCTTCCGGTTTTTGTGTCCATCGGCTACGCCACCTGCCACTGGTGCCACGTCATGGAGCGGGAGTCCTTTGAGGATCAGGAAGTGGCCCAAGCCCTCAACCGCGGTTTCATTTCCATCAAGGTGGACCGGGAAGAACGCCCGGACATCGATCAAATCTACATGAATGCCTGTCAAATGATTTCCGGTCGGGGAGGATGGCCCTTGACCGTGGTCATGACCCCGGACAAAAGGCCTTTTTTCGCTGCCACCTATATCCCTAAACAAGGCCGTTTCGGCCAAGCCGGTCTCCTGGATCTTCTGGCCGAGATCTCCAGACTATGGCTACATGACCGGGACAGGATCATCAATTCCGCCCGTCAGGTGACGGACAATATGCAACGCTTGCATCAGAACCTCCCGGAAACCAGGCTGGATGCCTCCACTTTGCAAGCCGCTTTCCAAAGCCTTAAACAACGCTACGATTCCGAACACGGCGGATTTGGACAAGCCCCCAAGTTCCCGGCTCCGCATAATCTTCTCTTTTTGCTGCGTTACTGGCAACGAAGCGGAAACCCCGAGGCCCTGAATATGGTAGATACCACCCTCAAGGCTATGCGCCAAGGCGGTATCTTCGATCATTTGGGATTCGGCTTTCATCGTTATTCCACCGATCGCTCCTGGTTGGTGCCCCATTTCGAAAAAATGCTCTACGATCAGGCCATGCTCATCATGGCCCTGGCCGAAACCTACGAACATACCCGGGATCCTTTGTATGCTCAGGTGATCGAGGAAACAGCCGGCTATATATTCCATGATATGACCGATGTATCCGGGGCCTTTTATTCCGCCGAAGATGCGGACAGCGAAGGGGTAGAGGGCAAGTTCTATGTGTGGACGGAGCAGGAGATTGATAAACTGCTGAGCCCGGAAGAAGCCCGGTTGGCCAAGAAGGTCTTCGGCCTCACCCCAGATGGCAATTTTAAGGACGAGGCCACCGGACGCCGCACCGGGGCCAACATCCTGCATCTCCCCCTGCCTTGGGAACATGCTGCCGAAAGCCTGGGCCTTAGTCCGGAAAACCTATCTTCACAGCTGGAAACGGTGCGCTCCAAGCTTTTGACCGCACGCAACCAACGTATTCGGCCCCTGCTGGACGACAAGGTCCTCACCGACTGGAACGGGCTGATGATTGCCGCCCTGGCCCAAGCCGGCCGCATATTGGGAAATGATGAATATACCCAGGCAGCAAAGCGGGCGGCCGGGTTCATTCTGGAAAATATGTTTCGGGACGGTCGTCTCCTGCACCGCTACCGGGACGAACAAGCGGCCATCACCGGAATGCTCGACGACTACGCCTTCTTCATCCAGGGGCTTATTGAGCTGCATACAGCAACTGCAGAACGGAAGTACCTGGAATCTGCTCTTGATTTGACCCACGCGTGTCTGCACCATTTCTGGGACCCCCACAACGGGGGATTTTATCTGAACCCGGATGATGGTGAAGAGCTTCTCACCCGGCCCAAGGAGGTCACCGATGGAGCCATTCCTTCCGGCAACAGCGTCTTCCTCTCCAATCTGCTCCGCCTGGGTCAGTCAACTGACAATACCGAGTTGGCCCAAAAGGCCAATGAACTGATCAACGCCTTTTCCGGGACAGTGGCAGAGATACCGGCCGGATGCACGTTTTTCCTCTGTGGTCTGGATATGGCTTTGCAGGCCAGTGGGTAAGAGGGCGAAGAAAGCTGATCAAAGCCCACACTTAACATAGCAGGGTGATAAAACTCGACAAATAATGATCTGGAATCATAGCACCCTCCCCTATCCCCTCCCTGGAAAGCAGCGCAAGGCCGAGCAGGGAGGGGAACCAGAAAATCAAGCTTGTCAGTAAATTCCTGGGCTTGGGCGTCAAGATCTTACGTAGACCAGGATCCTTGGATTTTTCAGCATGATCATTCGGTTTCAGGTGTGTATCAAGACAAGCGGAACAAAGGACAGAGAGCTTCACGGGGATTCAATGCCCTGAATGATTTGCTCAATGAGTTTGGCGCTTTCCGAGAGCTTCATTCGTTCCAGCTTGTCCACTCTGCTTCTGCACCACGGACACCCTTGGCCGTTTCCATACACATGGGCATACATTTCTTCAAAGCTCGGCCCCAGGGTCACATCCGGAGGCAAATCGCCATGGTTACGCTGCCGACACATACGGTAACTCTCCACCATATCCACTACTTTTTCCTTCATCCCCGGATGTCGGGCCAGAAAATCATGCAGATCCTGGACAAAAGAAAGAAGATTCTGATACTCGGCCATTATACTCATACTCCCGTATACAATGAATAATGGGAACGAAGAGGAGCAACAGACTTTGAACCGCTGAATACGCAGAATGCACGGAAGAATTGCACTCATATTTCTATTCAGCGTATTCCGTGTGTTCCGCAGTTAAGTCTTTGTCCGTAGGTTTCTTTCCCGATCAATCTGGGCTTCTGCGGCCAGAGGCGGCGCTAATCTCTGACCTCCCCGCCTACTCACATCTGCTCCTGTAAAACATCAATCAGTGTCTCATGATTCACCTGCTGCACATCAATACCCGCATTGGCAAAGACATAGCCCGGGCCTTTGTTTTTGATATCTTCTCTGACCAAGACCTGATCGGTCTTTTGCTCCACCAGCCACTCCGCGACCTTGATGCCCTTGCCCCGTTCAATGTTCTGGTATGGATTAGAGACAATATTTTGCTGTTCTATACTCCTTTCCTGGCGCTGGATATCCACGAGGGCAAAATATGGGGCCTCACCAAAATGATGACTGATTGTTCCTGCCATATCCTGCATAGGGATTGCCGTCCGCAAACGATACGCAGGCTGAGGTTGAAAATGGACCACCACGCTGTGCACATGGGAGAGATTGTCTTTGATTTTTTTCTCGATAGCCTGACTCACCCGATGAGCCTTACTCAGGTCCTCGGTACGCAAGGTAATATCAGCCTGCAGAAACCGAAACCGTCCGGCATTTCGTCCCACCAAGGATTGCACCTCAGTAACCAAAGGTTCCTGATAAATAATCTTTCTGGCCTGTTCCAGACTGTCCCTATCAATGGAGGCATCCAGCAGGACCCGCATCCCGTCTGCAAGCAGTTCCCATCCAGTCCGGACAATAAAAAGGACAACCAGCCCTGCTCCAATTTGATCCACTGTAATCCCATAGACTACAAAGCGCAGGTCAAGATAACTCAGGGCAGCGGCCACGAGCACGACCAAAGAGGAAACTACATCCACTTGCCGGTGCTTGCCTTCGGCAATCAGGGTCGGAGATTCGGTCTTGCGCCCCAGATGCAGAGCATACAGGCCAAAGGCATAGGTGATTGCTGTGCTCAGAAAGAGAAACACAAGAATAGGCCATGTAATGCGGGGTATTTCGCCAGGCTGCATCATGTGCTGCACAATTTCGTAGCCGGCAAAAAAAATGAATATGGCCATGACCACTGAGATGAGGTTTTCGATCTTGTACAGACCAAGGGGAAAGGTCTTGGTTTTTCTGGCCGATAAGACCACACCAAGGAATACGGCAAGCGAGGCCACTGAATCTGTAGCCGAATCAATAGCCCCGGCAGTTATGGACAGGCTCCCGCTGAAAGCTGCCAGTATAATCTTCAGCCCAGCTAAAAACAGATTCAGTACAAAGGCAAACAATGCCACCCTGCGGATCTGGAGTGTCTCCTGGGCTTCGTCGTCTGCTCCGGTCTGGATATTTTCCGGATGAGTTTCAGGCATGTCTCATTTCCTATAAGACTTACAGCTTGGGTACTTCACCGGCAACTTCTGCGACCAAACTGACATCTCCCTGGTCATCACGCCCCACAACTACGGTGAACCCATCGAAATACCTGCAACTCCCATCCTCATACGTGACAGTACTTTGATTGGGAATCATTTCTCCAGTGTCAAAAGTCTTTAATGTGTGGCATCCAGGACAGGGACTTTCCCTGTCCTGGTAAATTTTGTGGCACTTCTGGCCTACCGGGTCATTTCCTCCAGCGGCATCAACCGCCTTTGCATTGGCCCAAACGATTTGTAAATCCCGGTCGAGCACAATGACTACCTGGGAAACATTTGTCACCACTGGTTCAAAGTTTATTGGGGAATGCATATTAGTTGTAGACTTCTCCGCAAAAATCAAAGACCAATTCCCCCTTCCTTCTCCATTATAGCTTCTGCATATTGGAGAGCTGAGAAAATTTTTTATCAAAGGTAAGCACCGTATCGACCATGCCTTGTAGATAATCTCTTCTAATGAGACGATCAGCAAATCCAGGGCCCGTTCCCGGATACTCTTGAAGGACCAGCAAGGCCTGTCCGGTACTGGTGACCATTTTCGAGGCAAGAAAATCACGAAGGCATTCTACCGCTTCTTTTACAGGAACCTGATAGTGATAGGAAAGTGCTTGATAGGTTTCTTGGATTACCAGGTCAGAAACTTGGACCTTGATCTGTTTCTGGTAACAACCTTTAACAAGACAAAAAGCTCTCTGAGCTTGTTCTTCAGGAACGCCCATTAATAATCGTAAAACAACGCATGTATCCAAACCAACAGAGGTCATGTTTTCCTTCCCAGACCTGATCCAATGGATGTGCGGATGTCTTCCATATCATGGCTCTTACCTGAAGCGTATTTGCTCAAACGGCCAAACCAAGTTTGAGAGTGTTGTTGCTGGGATGTTAGGATCCAAACTGGACCTTCCTCAAGTTCTTTTCGCTCCAGCACAAGTTCATCCCCAGGCTGAATGCCAAGTTCCCGGCATAGCTGTACAGGAAATGTAGCCTGTCGTTTGCTCGTAAGCTTAATAGTATGTCTCATAATTGCCTCCTTACTCATATGTATGATAGTAAGGGGGTGGTGAAATCTTGTCAAGGCGACCTGCTAAGTACAGATATCGGTAAATACAATGACATTGCAATGCCAAGTGCATGCTTGATTAGAGCACTAAACCAAATCCCGGGGGATTTCTTCATCCCAGCTGCGGCTGAAAACACGGCTGTCCCCTTCAAAGGCATCCAGATCAGCCCGGATATGGAAATGGGTCGGGCTCGAAGTGAGCAGGGTCCGGGCCTTTGTGGTCACCTCCCAGGCACCGCGCTTGAAGCTGCGCTCCCATTTGGTCTCTCCACTCAGAGAACCATAGTCGTCGTCGCAAAAGACATAGTTCTCGATCACTTTACTGGCAACCTCCAGGTCAATGTCTTCAATCCGGAAAACGCCCTCGTCGTTGACCACCTCCAGCCGGGATTCGTCCTTGGCCAAATCCCGGATCACGGTCCACGATTGGCGGGTGGGCTGGATCAAGGTTTTGTTCAAAGGCGGAGCCCCTTCCGGAGGGGCAAAGGGCCGCACTTCCTTATCCTTGGGATTTTCCGGCCGAACCGGCAGGATGAGGCGGCTCGTTTTGCGATAAACCGTCAGCCTGGCCGGGGCCGGGGACGGCCAGGCCAGAGGCCAGTATACAGTGGAGATGGCCAGACGGATGCGGTTGCCGGCAGGAAACCTCTGGGCAATATCGTTCATCTGGATTCTGATTTGGTATCGCTTCCCCGGCTGCAGGGGTTCGGGATGCTCATGGCTGTCCCTATGGGTCAGATTAAGAAGCCCATATGTCACCCGGGTGGCCTTGTCGTCGGGCAAAATATCGGACAGGCGGACCGCAACCATGGCCACGGGCTGATTTGAAACCAGGTCCAGCTCCACCACCGGCGATCCCAGAATTTCCATATCCTCTTCCAATACATTGGAATCAAAGGTCAGGGCTCCTCCGTCCTCATCCCGCTGGTCGTGGGGAAGATCCGGGGGCGCGCTGTAGGAACACCATTTCCCGGCAAACAACCCGACGCTCAATGGAGACTGAACGGTCAGCCCGTCCTCTTCATGTATCTCTTCTTTCGGCCCCATCCAGGCAAAGCCCAAATGATAGTTCAGTGGTTTTGTGTTCCGGCTCGGCCACTCCTCTTCCACCACCCAACGCCCCGGACGGTGGTCGTAGCTTGTGGTCGGGGCAACGCTCTCCTGCATCCAGACCCGGAGCATGGGCTCATCCATGACCCCGGTATCCTTACTTTTGAGCCACTGATCCCACCAGCGTAAAGCTTCCTGCAAAAAACCAATAGCCGGGCCAGGGCGCCCCAGGTGGGGGTAGAGGTGGCTCCAGGGGCCGATCAGCCCCTTGCGCGGCACATGCAGATTAGCCAAAAGACGCATGACCGCGTTGGAGTACCCGTCAGCCCAGCCACTGACAGCCATGACCGGGCACTGAATGCAGGAGAAATCCTCGCACACCGATCCATGCTTCCAATACTTGTCCCTTCGCTGATGCCCAAGCCACTTGGCCAGCCACAGCCCGCTGCCTTCCAGCCGTTGCATCCACATGTCCCGCCAGGCATCGCCCACAATGCGCGGATCGGGCGGGCAGCTGTTATGACTGAACATGGTCGAAGCCCAGGACAGATTGTCTCCCAAAAGACATCCGCCCATGTGATGGATATCGTCGGAATAGCGGTCGTCGGTGGAACACAGGGTAATAACCGCCTTCAGGGCCGGCGGCTGCAGGGCAGCCAGCTGCAGACCGTTGAATCCGCCCCAGGAAATGCCGATCATACCCACCC
>CAZUER010000117.1:0-13095 GCA_964619345.1 uncultured Desulfohalobiaceae bacterium | reverse complement strand
CAAGACAGGCAATGAGCAAGGTGCAGAAAAAAGAGAAAGCTGCCACACGATTGATCATACCATTTCCTCCTGTTTAAGGTTGAAGATGACAAGTTTTTGGAAAATTCGAGTTCGGATATTTGCAAGCTTTCAAGCTACGAGAGGTTAATGATTTTGCACATACCAAATAGAATATGAAATTGCAAGTCCATAAAAAAAATTGTTTTGCGGTTTTTTAAGGTTTGTGGGATTAATAAACTTGAATCGTTGAGTATTTGAAATTTAGATTTCAGAAATATTTTTTGGGTCAAAGCATCCAAGAAGGTTTGCCGGATTACTCGAGAAAGGAGCAGGTGAATGTAAACCATTCAGTGCACTGAGGTTGACAACAGGTGTAGGGTTCAGTATGTCCTGGAAGTCGGGAAACGCTGGGATAAAAAGGGGCAAAAAGGGACAAGAAGTCCTCTGCGTACGTTGAAAATTGCCAATATTTCATTTCCAAACCAATGAAGGAACCGGGATATGAAGAGAGAACATACCGTCACGAAAGCTCAACCCGAAGTGGAGAGCTTGGACCAAACCCATAAAATAGTTTGGATTTCACTGTTTGCAGCTTTGATAGCCGTGGGCAGTTATGCGCATTTTCCCCTGGGGCCAGTGCCCATCAGTCTGCAGGTCCTTTTTGTTCTCATGGCTGGATTAGTTCTCGGTCCCAAAGGAGGACTCCTGGCTTTGGGACTGTATATGTTGGCCGGACTGGTGGGGCTTCCTGTTTTTTATGGAGGGCACGGAGGTCTTGGTCATGTCTTGGGTCCGACCGGGGGATATTTGTTCGGCTTTATTCCGGCAGTATTGATTGCCGGATGGGGTGGGCAAAGGGTGGTCAAAAAGCCTCTGCCCTGGGTGGCCGGGATTTTCATAACAGTGGGATCCTATTGTACCATCTACGCTGTCGGTCTTTTCTGGCTTAAGCAGGTTTTGGACATCGGGTGGGTCAAGGCGGCCAGCGTCGGTATGTTCCCTTTTCTCTTCTCGGATATATTACAGATTGCCATTTGCATCAGTGTAGTCCGTTACATGCAAAAACATGACCTGGTGCCCGGAGTATGATCAACATCGATCGCCTCGGCTTTGCCTATAACGGCCAGACGGTATTGGCTGATGTTACAGCCCATATTTCACCGGGAGAATGTGTGGCTTTACTGGGCGCCAACGGTAGCGGCAAATCCACTCTGCTCATGCTCCTGACCGGTCTGTATACCCCCGGCCAGGGTTGTATAAAAGTCGGGAACTTAAAGAATCCGGGGCAAGGGCGGTCTCTGCGCCGTTCTGTGGGTCTCCTCCTCCAGGATGCAGACCTGCAGATCCTTGGGGCTACGGTTCAAGAAGATTTGGAGCTTGGCGCGGGTGCAGAACAGAAGGCCCGGGAGGCGGCTTGGGATTTGGCCTCCGGGTTTGCTCTCCAGGAGAAGTGGCAGACACCGGTGCAACATCTCTCTGGGGGGCAAAAACGCAAGTTGTGCCTGGCCGGGATGATGCTCAGAAGCCCCGAGGTCCTTCTCTTCGATGAACCTTTCAGCGGACTGGATTATCCGGCCATGCTGGAGCTACGCAGACTGCTCAAAGCAAATACCGCCCAGGGTATAACCCAGGTAGTGGCCGCCCACGACTTGGAGCCTCTTATTGGAGTGGCTACCGGATGTTTGGTTCTGGATCAGGGAAACCTGGTGTATAGAGGGTCTTTGCCGGAAGTCATGGATGATCTGGCCCGGTACAAAGTCCGTCCTCCCTGTTCCTGGCAGAGGGAAAAGAGGCTTGTCGATTGGGAATAGTTGTTGATCTGATATTTGGTATGACCTGGATGAAAGGTATGGACAAAGAGACATTCGTCAGCAGGCTGCAAGGCTGTGATGCCCGAGTGAAGATCGGCTTAAGTATCGTTCTTGGTGTTTGTGCCTGGCGGGCAGGACCGTGGGCTTTGAGTATGTTTGCATTATCGGCCACAGCCCTGGCTTGGATGGTGGCCGGGAAGGGAATGGTCAGCCGAGGCCAACTCAAGGCCCTTCTTCTGTTTGTCGGGGTGTGGACTGCAATCAAGGCGTGCATGGAGTTTATGGGTGGGAATCAGCTGTGGTTGGGACAGAGCCTTCTCCTGGCAACCCGGCTCCTGGTTTTGATTCTGGTTGGGCTGGTTCTGGCGGCCTCGACCTCCCGGGTGCAGGTGGGTCAGGCGGTCTCTTCCCTGCTCCGACCGATTTTCAGGGACAAAAGCTGGCAGGGAGCCTTGTCTCTGGCTCTCATGATTCACTTTATTCCTGTGGCTATGGGAACCATGCATACCGTCAAGCGGGCTGTTTCCTTGCGGGGGCAGGGTCTGCCCATTTGGAGGCGGCTGCACCTGTTTGTAACCACGGTTTTGCGTAATCTGTCCCGGAGCACCTGGGACCAGACCTTGGCCTTGGCCGTACGTGGGCTGGAAGAGGAAAGGGCCTGGCGGGACGACAGGCCTCACAAGGCCGGGGAATGGATAGCCGGGGGGTTGTTAGGCGTGTCTATCTGGATGCTCTCCACTTTTGGGTGATGGCTGGTTCCTTGACCCATGTGACATGTCGCAATGTGAGAACCCTCCCCTGTCCCCTCCCTCCCGCCTGGAAGACAGGCGGCAAGGAGGGGAACCAAAAACAAAGCGGATTGCCCCTGAGATGCGACAATAGAAAATTGATAAAGCTCATCGCATAGCTCGTAGGGGCAAAGCTGACCTCTGTAACTTTATTCTCCATCAATTTCCAGGCTGTATACCCTGGAGGGGACATCTGCCAGGCTGGAGTGTAGAGGGTGCCCTATTAAGCGCCAGCGAACGGCCTTGCCTGTTTCCAGTTTGCACCAATTGACATGAACCAGGGCCCCGCGTCGCTTCCAATTTTCCGATCCCGGAGACATCCGTTCTTTGATTGTGGGTACAAAGGGGCAGCCTGGACAGGGATCGGAGCGCATCTCCACTTCCAGGGTCAATCCGGCCAGGTTTTGAACATTTCCGCTGAGCAGGGCGGTTATCTCCAGGCATTTTCCCACCCTTTGGGCACTTATCTCGGACCAGACGAAACGATCCTTGTCCACGATCGGTTCCGGCCAATCTTTTTTTCCGCATCCAGTGACCAACCAGACCATAACGGCCAGAAGGCTGAAAAGGACCAAAGATCGGAGGCTTGTCTTGATCATCATTCCTCCCACTGTTGCTTCCACTCGTGGATCAGATTGAGGGCCTGCATGGGGGATAAGTGGTGGACATCCACTTCCCTGAGCCGGGCCACAAGGGGATGTGGATTGGTCTCCGGTGTATGCCCGGGCTTCGCCTCCGGTTCGAACAGGCCGGGAAGCAAAGATTGGCGGGGCTTTTTCCTTTCTTTTCCCCGGAACTTCATTTCCTGACTGGCTTTTTCCAACTGAGCCAGGATGTCCTTGGCTCGACTGATTACCGGCTGGGGAACTCCGGCCAGCTTGGCCACCTCGATACCGTAGCTGCGGTCCGCAGGTCCGGGGACCAGGCGGCGCAGGAAAATGATTTCCCCCTTCCACTCCTTGACCGCGATATTATAATTTCGGATGGCCGGAATCTGCTCCTCCAGGTCAGTGAGTTCATGATAATGGGTGGCAAACAGGGTGCGGATGCCGTGTTCATGCTTACCGGCCAGGTTTTCCACCACTGCCCAGGCCAGAGACAGTCCATCGTAGGTGCTCGTTCCCCGCCCGATTTCGTCCAGGATGACCAGGCTGCGCTTGCCGGATTGGCGAAGGATCCTGGCCGTTTCGGTCATCTCTACCATAAAGGTGGATTGTCCTTGGGCCAGATTGTCCGAAGCCCCCACCCTGGTAAAGATGCGGTCGGCCAGACCCAGGGAGCAGGAGGTGGCCGGGACAAAGGAACCCATTTGGGCCAAAATGGCGATCAGGGCTGTCTGGCGCAGGACAGTGGACTTGCCGGCCATGTTCGGTCCGGTGATGAGCATGATGGTCCCTTTCTCCCCGATGTAAACGTCGTTGGGGATATACTCGCTTTTGCCCTGGGCCGCTTCTACAGCCGGGTGACGTCCCTGCTGGATATGGATATCCAAACCAGTATGTACCTGGGGGAGGACCCACTCCCAGTTTACAGCGGTCTGAGCCAGTCCCTGCCAGAAGTCGAGCTGACCGATACGTTCGGCCATCCCATGTATCCGATGGTGCTGGGCCAGGACCTGCTGGCGCAGGTCCTGAAAAAGCTCAAACTCCAGGTTCTTTTGCCGGTCCGCAGCGGAAAAGAGCTTTTCCTCCAGGGATTTCAACTCGTCGGTGACGTAGCGCTCGGAATTGACCAAGGTCTGACGGCGGATGAAATGGTCCGGTACCGGTCCTTTGTGGGCCCTGGACAGTTCGAAGTAGTAGCCGAAGACCCGGTTGAAGCCGAGCTTGAGCTTGGGGAGCTGATGTTCTTCCTGCTCCCGGGTCAAGAGATCCTTGAGCCTGGCTTCCCCATGTTCGGTGAGATCGATGAGTTCATCCAAGCGGGAATCGTACCCGGTCCGAAACAGTCCGCCTTCAGTGATGACCTGGGGAGGGGTGTCTTGCAGGCTGATGGCCAGCAAATGGGTGATGTCTTCAATATTGTCCCATCCGCTGAGCAGCTCATTCACTTCCTCTGGAATCTGTTCATGATCGGCCCATTCCTGCAGGATCTGCCTGATCTTGGGCAGCTGTTCCAGGCTGGTGCGCAAAAAGACGAAATCTTTGGGTGAACAGCGGTTGAGCTGAATTCTGGTGTTTAAGCGCTGCAGATCAAAGACTGTGTCCAACTCCGGGCGGATCCGGGTCCGCAGAGCGGACAGGCGGACAAAAAGCTCCACAGCGGCCTGAGTGCGGAGGATAGGTTTTATCTCCCGCCAGGGATGGCGAAGTCTTTCCTGGAGCAGGCGGCCGCCCATGGGGGTCATGGTTTGGTCCAGCACATGCCACAAGGTTCCTGGTCCTTTGCCGCCGTCCAGACGTTGAAAAAGCTCCAGGTTGCGTTCGGTGACCTCATCCAGGATGAGATGTTTACTCAGTTGCAGGGGGCGGAACTGGTTCAGGTGTTCCAGGGCTTGCTTCTGGGTCTGTTTGAGATAGGCCACCAAGGCCCCGCAGCAACAAACCAGGCCAGGCTTGTCCTCCAGGTCCAGGGTCTTGAGATCAGCCACGCTTTGAACTTCCAGAATGAGTTCGCGGCTGCGCTGAAGGCGGAAAAAAGCCCTCTCCGGGAGCCAGGTGATCCGATCCTTGAGGTCAGTGGAGCCCTCTGCGATCTGCAGGCCTTCCGGGCAGATGATTTCCTGGGGGTCGATCTTGTGCATCCAGGCCCACAGATCCTGAACATTTTTGCCCGACATTCCGGTCCAATGACCAGTGGAAAAGTCCATCCAGGCCAGCCCGCCCTGTCCCTGCCGGGCATCAAAACACAGGGCGGCCAAGTAATTGTGGCCTTTAGCTTGAAGGGAGCCGTCTTCAGTGACGGTGCCTGGAGTCAGCACCCTGGTTACCTCCCGCTTGACCAGGCCCTTGGCTTGGTTAGGATTTTCCACTTGATCGCAAATGGCCACTTTATACCGTCGCTGCAAAAGGGGGCGTAAATACTCCTGGACGGCATGGTAAGGAACACCGCACATGGGGACTTTCAAATCAGATTTGGGGTTGCGGGAAGTGAGGGCGATCTGCAACTCCCTTGCGGCGATTTCAGCATCCTCAAAAAAAAGTTCGTAGAAATCCCCCATGCGAAAAAAAAGAAGGGCATCCGGGTAATGCTCCTTGATTTGCAGATATTGCTCCAGCATGGGGGTCATTTGAGTTTTGTTGGCTGTCATGGCTGAGCGACTCGAAGACGATGGTTCTTTCATCAAGTATCCAGAGCGGTCAGAAAGGCAATGGAATGCCAGCTGCGGCATCTGGGGCACTGAAAGAAGATTTGATCCAGCCTTAATCCGCACTTGGAGCAGACGAACTTTTTCACCTGTCTGCCTCTTTGCATTATGTATTCCAGATGTTCCCGGCATGGAGGCGACAAGTGGTCATCCTCGGCGCAGAGGGCCAAGAGTTCGAGCCGGGCGGGCCAAAACTCTGGGGCCAGTTGACTGCAATGCTGCAAATAGGTCTTGGCCTGCTCGGTGTTTGCCAGTTGGATCTGAATCCAGGCTCCGTAATACAAAAGGTGGACTTCCGGGGGATGGGCGTTGATGACCCGGACCAGGGTTTGACCAGCTTCCGGAGGGACTACTGGACTGAACAATTCCTGAGGACTGCGGCGGGTGAACATGTGCTGAGTCAGTCCCTCCAGGAGCAAAAATCGAAGCCTGGGCTCCACCGCCGAGAGCCCCTGGGTAAAGTAGCGGGACAGATGAGACCAGTTGGCTGCTTCGTAGGCCTGGATCATACGCTCCATCCAGGCCTCAACCGATCCGGGAGAAACCTTCAAAGCCTTTCGCAAGAGCCAGGCGCTGCGATCCGATTCCCCTTTGGCGGCCAATACCTTGGCCTGCTGGACTATGTGGTGGGCTTGAGGCCCTGGTTTGTTCACTTCCGCAAACAGGGCTGCTGCCTGCTCATGGTCTCTGGCCGCTGCAGCCAGGCTGGCCATCTCTTCCAGCAGGACCGGGTCGCGTCCCAGAGCTCCTTCTGCTTTTTGAAACATACCCTCTGCCCTGTCCAAGAGACCGGAGCGCTTGTAGTCACGTCCGAGCTCCAAAAAAATGCGCCCTTTTTGGGTGGTGGTCAACTCGGGGCGATGCAGAAGAGAGGACCTGACGGCAATGGCCTGATCCAGGTCCCCCTGGGCCCGGTACAGGTTGCCTAAGGCCAGGTGGATGGTAAAGGATCCGGCTTGTTCCTCGGCCATCTTTTTCAGATCGGCGATGGCGGCCAATGTATCCTGCCAGGGCAGAGAATGTCCCTCCATAGGCGACGGCTGGAGGGACGGAGGCTTTGGGGGGCGTCCGAACAGAAAGTTCAATTTACGTAGCATGGAGGCGAACATGTCTGTTCTTTGCTCAACTCAGGGGTTCAGGTGGAGACGGGTGACTGGCTTCCGTTGCAGAGGCTTGTTCCTGCAGGGGCTTGGGGCGAAGGGAATCGAGCTCGTTTTGCATGGACTTGATTTGTTGCCGATTGCGCTTAATCTCCTTGCTCATCCGCAACTTGTCCACAGCGAAATAGATTGTACTCAGCACCGCTCCCAGAACAAAAGCCAGGAGTATGTACAGGTAAATCGGGATGGGCGAGGAGGTCCACTGAAAAGCAAACACCGAAAACTTGAGGCTGATGCTTTGGGTCAAGATTTCCGTGTTTTGGACGAAGAAGACCATGGCCACAAAAAAGAATAGAACCAGAGCCAAGACTTTAACATAACGCATTCGACAACTCCTTGAACAAGCGTTAGGTGGATTGGGTCAGCCTAGCAAAATGTGGTCTGAGACGATTATACGCAGATTTGAGGTGTTCCGGGATAACCATTGTTTCAGACATGACGGCCATAAAGGAATGATCCCCATGCCAGCGGGGAACGAGATGATAATGCAAATGCTCTTCAATGCCGGCTCCGGCGGCCTCTCCAATATTGAGACCTACATTGATCCCGTCCGGATTGAAGTTTTGCAGAAGAATGCGGGTACAGGCCTGAACCAAGTCCGCGATCTCATGATGTTCCCGGGCGGTCAGCTCGGTAAGACAGGAAAGGTGCCGGAAAGGAGTCACCATGAGGTGACCGTTGTTGTAGGGAAATTTATTCATGATCACATAGGCTTCCCGCCCTCTGTAAAGTACCAGCCGATCCTCGTCTTCATCGGTTTCATCCGGCAGGCAAAAGACACATTCATCCGGTTTCGGCCCCAGAATGTATTCTATACGCCAGGGGGCCCAAAGTCTGTCCATGCTCAGCTCCTCTTGGAATGATATTTGGCGGACATACAGTCAGTTGGTCCACGTGGCCTCTTTGTACTGTACTGCTGTGGAAGTGGTCAAGTTTGGGCAGGTGTTTCCAACTGGGCGGCCAGCATGCCGCAGAGCATCAGGCCGCATCCCAGCCAAGCCCGGGTGGTCAAGGTTTCCCCGAGGAGAAGGCATCCGCTGAAAACTGCAAATACGGTTTCCAGACTCAAAATAATGGCTGCATGGGTGGGCGGGGCTTTGCGTTGGGCCACCACTTGTAAGGTGTAGGCCACCCCAACCGAGAGCAGGCCCCCATACAGGATGGGAACACTTGCATCAATCAGGTCAGACCAGGAGGTATGTTCGACCAGCAAGCCGACGACCAGGCTGAAGAGAGAGCAGACCCAGAACTGCCCAACGGCGAGCTTGATCACCTCCACCCGAGGGGCCAGCCAGCCAATGGTCAGCACGTGCAGGGCGAACATCAGGGCACAGAGAAAGACCAGCCCGTCGCCCGGGCTGATGGTAAACCCGGTTTTGACGGTCAATAGATACAGGCCCAGAACGGCCAGACAGGCGCCCAACCATGCCCCCCTGCCGGCTTTTTGTCCCCAGAACAGGCCCAGCAAAGGGACGATGATGACATACAATCCTGTAATGAACCCGGCTTTGCCGGCTGTGGTGTAGATGATACCCACCTGCTGCAAGCTGCTGCCGGCAAAAAGGAATACCCCGGCCAAAAGTCCGCTGAAGAGCAAGGAAGGTGCTGGCCGCTTTGGGTAGACAAAGCTTTGCGGTCCTTTGGTGCGCAAGGCCAGGGGGGTCAGGACCAGAGCCCCGAGTCCGAATCGTACGCCATTGAAGACAAAGGGGCCGATGTGCTCCATGCCGACTTTCTGGGCCACAAAGGCTGAGCCCCAAATCATGGCCGTGAGCAGCAGGAGACAGTCTCCCTGGATATGGCGTTTGGCGGGCATGGATTAGGGGGAGGCCTTGAGGTATCGGGAAATGTGGTTTTCAATGCGGCGAAAGAGAAAAAGCAGGCCGTAGACCAGGATGAGGTACAAAAGGGCGGCGGAGAGAAAAAGTTCGTAAAAGGCAAAGCTGCGGGCGGCGATGACCCGGGCCACTCCGGTCAGGTCCATGACTGTGATGATGGAAACCAGAGAGGAGGCCTGCAGGAGAAAGACGACTTCGTTGGTATAGGCCGGCCAAGCGATTCGCAAGGCCTTGGGCAGAATGATCCTTCTATAGAGAAGAGATCCGGACATGCCGCAGGCCCTGGCGGCCTCGATCTCTCCAAAGGGAACGCCTTGGATTCCTCCCCGGAAGATTTCGGCCGAATAGGCGGCCGTGTTCAGGGTCAGGGAAAGTACCGCACAGAACCAAGCGCTTTGGAAAAGGCTCCAAAGACCGATAGAGGACAGAAAGTGCTGAAACTGTCCACTGCCGTAGTAAATCAGGAAGATCTGGACTAAAAGCGGTGTACCCCGGAAGTAGAAGATGAAGACATAGACGGGCATCCACAGGGTGCGAAGCTTGGATACGCGCATGATGGCCAAGGGGAGGGCCAGACAAAAGCCGATAATCACGCTGAGGCCGGTAATCTCCACAGTGACCAGGGTCCCGTGCAGCAGGTTGGGGATGCTGTCCACCACGATATCCAGGGTCATCTCATGCCCTCCGCACGCCTCGATTGGCCCTGTTTTCCGCCCACTGCTGGAAGATATTCGATCCAATGGTGATGACCAGGTAGATGAGGGAGGCGGCAAAGAAAAATGTGAAGGGCTTATGGGTGGCCCGGGCGGCGATATCTGCATTACGCATGAGTTCAGGGAGTTGAATGACCGAGATCAAAGCCGTGGCTTTGATCAAAACCATCCATACATTTCCCAGTCCGGGCAGGGCGAAGCGCATCATCTGGGGCAGGGTTATACGCCGAAAGGTCAGGGCGGGATTCATGCCACAGGCCCGTCCCGCTTCAATTTGCCCTTTAGGGACAGCCAGATACGCCCCCCGGAAAACTTCTGTGGTAAAGGCCCCGTAAATGAAGCCGATGGTGGCCGTGCCGGCGGCAAAAGGATTGAGAGAGATATAGACGTCGTAACCAAACAGGGACAGGATATCCTGAATCAAGGTAGGGGCGCCGTAATAGACAAGGAGAATGAGCACCAGCTCGGGAATGCCCCGAATGACGGTGGTGTAACAATTGGCGGCGAACCTGATCGGACCGGAGCGGGAGAGCTTGCACAGGGCACCAACAAGGCCGAGGCAGATGGCAATGACCAGGGAACAAACCCCCACATAGACGGTGAGTTTGGCCCCTTTGAGCAAGAGCCACCCGTAACCCTCTAACCCTAACACATAGGCCTCCGGAATCAAGGAAGAAGGGCCGGCCGACTTCACGGTTCTTGTCCGCCGGCCCAGGATCACGCCAAAAGATTATTCCGTTCCGTACACGTCGAAATCGAAATATTTGTCATTGATTTCTTGATAGGTGCCGTTTTCCCGAATGGTATCGATGGCTTTGTTCAGTTTTCGGCGCAGGTCGTCGTCCCCTTTGCGCACGGCTATGCCAATGCCTTCTCCAAACCATTCTTCATCCGTGTAGCCGGGACCTACAAACTCATAGTCCTGGCCGTCTTCGGTATTCAAAAAACCCTCCAGGAGCACAACGGCATCGGCAAAGAGCAAATCCACCCGCCCGGAAACAATGTCCATATTGGCTTCTTCCTGGGTGGCGTAGGCCTTGATGTTTAAAACGTCTCCGAAGTTGTCCCGAACAAAGTTGGCACTCACTGTGGCCCGTTGGACACCGACGGTTTTACCCTTCAGGTCTTCTTTGGAGATCGCAATATCCGCGTCTTTGTGTTTTACGAATCTGGCCGGGGTCTGATAATACTTGTCCGTAAAATCGACCTTTTTTTGTCGTTCTTCGGTAATACTCATGGAAGCAATGATGGCGTCATACTTTTTGGCCAACAAGCCGGGAATCATTCCGTCCCAGCTTTGAGTGACAAAGGTGCACTGCAGATCGGCTGCATCGCACAGGGCTTTGGCGATGTCGATATCAAAGCCTTTCAGATTTCCTTCCTGATCAATGTAATTAAAAGGAGGGTAAGCCCCTTCGGTGCCTATACGCACTTTTTCCTGTGCATAACTCCAGGGGGCCATGAGGGACAGGGCCACGACAACAAGAAACCCAATCTGTAAAACTTTCCGCATACGATCCTCCTTGGTTTATACACTGTTTTCCATATGACCTAAACGAACCTGGACAAAAACTGCCTGCAGCGCTCTGAACTGGGATGCTGAAAAATAGCCTCAGGCGGGCCTTCGTCTTCAATAATTCCGGCATCCAGAAAGATGACATGGGATGACACATCTTTGGCAAAACCCATTTCGTGAGTGGCCACAACCATGGTTCGCCCTTCAACGGCCAACTCCTTCATGACCCGCAGCACTTCGCCCACCAGCTCCGGATCCAAAGCCGAGGTCGGTTCATCGAACAACAAAACGTGCGGTTCCATGGCCAGGGCTCTGGCTATGGCCGCCCGTTGCTGCTGACCTCCGGAGAGTTGGGCCGGATAGTAATGGGAACGATCGGCAATACCCACTTTTTCCAAATATGCCATTCCCCGTTCCCTGGCTTCCTTCTTGGGTTTTTTGAGCACGTGCACCGGGGCTTCGATGACATTGTCCAAAACTGTCATATGCGACCAGAGATTGAAATGCTGAAAGACCATGCCCAGTCGGGTCCGGATGCGGTCCACTTGTTTTCTGTTTTCCGGGACTGTCTCGCCGCGGCGGCTGAGGGTCAGTTTGATTTGTTCCTGGCCGACGAAGATCTGACCGGAAGTAGGCATCTCCAAAAGATTAATGCAGCGCAAAAGCGTGCTTTTGCCCGACCCACTGGACCCGATCATGCTGATCACATCCCCTTCATGGGCGGTCAGAGATACTCCCTTTAGGACTTCCAACTCTCCGAAACTTTTGTACAAAGTATCGACAAAAAGTGCTCGCGGAGTATTCATGAACTCTCTTTACCCGGCTTTGCCCCGGGCAACCCCTGGGGCAGGTAACAATGGTCCTGCAAGAAATTGATTAGGAAACCTTATACTTATAGGGCAATATATGAGGTGAGGTCAAGCTTTTTCCGGCAAAGCATATAAACTAGAATTTACTCCGAAGAAGGCCTGCCCTCTTTGCCAAGTTTCACCCTGGATCATACTGATGGCCGCCGCCAGAGGTGGGGTTGGCCTCTGACCTCTGATCTTTGATCTCTGATCTCTGATCTCTGGCCAGTTCATCCTGGACCAGGGCTCTGGCCAAGGTCAGTTGCCCGTTTCGATCCGGGGCTTCTCCGTCCAGTTTGGCGGCAAATACCTGGTTGAGGATGCTGCTGTAGGCTGGACCGGGGGGAAGGTCCATGGCCTTGAGATCCTTGCCGCTTATGTCCAACTCCTGGTCTTTGAGTTGGCTGAGGAACAGGGAGACCGATTTGCGGGCCTCTTCTTTGCGGCTGGAAGCCATGAGGAACAAGAGCCCTTCCAAGGGCAGGGGATGAAGGATGTTATAGAGCTCGCTCAGGCGGCGGGAAGCTTTGCGGTGCCAAGCATACAATCCTTCCCTGGCTTTTTGGACTTCGGATCGGAGATGGATGATCTGCTTTTCCGCTTTGGAAGGGATACTCAATCGTCTGGCTACAAGCCGGATCTGCTCCGGGCTATACCCGGTCATAAGGCCCAGAAAATATAACTTCCATATCGTGGGTTTGGGATCCAGATACAACAGTTCGTACCAATCAATAACTTTTTCAATTTTTTCGATCAGACGTTCTTTGTTGGTGGTCAGTTTGAGCAAGGGATGAATGGATTCCAGGATGTTGTAACTGCTTAAGCGTTTGAGGCAGACCAGGGGAGATTCTTCCTGTAATAACAGCTTGAGTTCCTGCAGGATACGGTGACCGGAGAGCTTGTGGAACATGTTCAGGTGTACGGCGTTCTTGATCAAACGTTCGGTTTGCACCCCAATGCGAAAGGTAAAGCGCTGCTCAAAGCGAATGGCCCGCATTATTCGGGTGGGGTCCTCCACAAAGCTCAAGGAATGCAGAACCCGAATGGTACGTTCCTTAATGTCCCGCTGGCCCCCGAAGAAATCCACCAGCCGGCCGAATCGGCCGGGATTCAG
>CAZUER010000116.1:0-13297 GCA_964619345.1 uncultured Desulfohalobiaceae bacterium | reverse complement strand
AAATCTGCTGCCTTTTGTACGAAATGCGAAAGTTAATCCTTGTTTCATACGAGAGATCAGAAATCAGAGGTCAGTAAAAACAAAGAGATTTAATTCAATCCTTTGTTACTGATCACCGAAAAACGACTTTTGGCAGTTCCGTCTATCTTGAAGATAGTGATTTCCTGTTTTGTAAACAACCGCATTTGCGGTCCCCAGGTACCTGTTCCCTGGTTGACATAAATGGCTGAACCGTTGGCAAGGGGATACATTCCAGCCAGATAAGGATAGACAATCTTAGTTACCAGGCTGAAGGGAAAGATCTGCCCTTTGTGGGTATGTCCGGACAGCTGGAGATCAAAGTATTGATCAGATTGCGGGCAAACCTGGGGACTGTGTTTGAGCAGAACATTGAAATCTTCGTCTTTGAACCTGTCCATCAATTTTTTTTCCCCACTGCAGTCCTGGCGTCGGCTATAAGCGACCCCGGCCAGGGCAATTCCATCTTTTCGCCATATCCGGTCTTCCAGCATGACAAATCCCGCCCTGTCCAAAAATTCTCCGGCTGCATCCAGGCCTACATAGGTCTCGTGGTTCCCGATCACTGCAAACTTACCCCATGAGGCGGGAAACTCTTGCAGCCTGCGGTCCAGATGAACCAGGCCTTGCGGATTGCTGTCGATGAAGTCACCGGTGCAGACCAGGATATCCGGTTGTAGGTCATGAAGGAGGTCGGAAATCTTCTCCACTCTCCTCTTTCCGGCCAGTAAACCCAGATGAAGATCACTTATTTGGACCAGGGTCACGCCTTTTTCCCTGAACGAGAGTTTAGGCGAAGAGATTTCAATCTCCTGGACCTTGATTTCCCTGGCTTGCCAGAAAGCAATACTCAAAACAGCCAATGTGACCCCCAATAAGAGAAAAGCCTTGGGCTGGGGAGGGAGAAAGGTCTGGCCTGGGCTGGAAAAAAGAAACTTGACCAACAGACCCATCCCTTCCAGGCAATACAATGCTAACCCCAGGCAAAAGGCCACAAAGACAAAGCCCATCCAGGTAAAACCCACCCAGGCCAGGAGCGAAGCCGGAAGGTGATAACCGGCATCATCAAGCCAATAGATTACAATAGGTGAAACAATCATGAACAGCCCAAAGCACCATAACAAACACCGCAGGTTCCAGGCCTGGGGCAGCAGAGGCCACAACCGGAGGACAACCAGGGCGTGCATGCCTGCATAGACAGCCAAAAAGGCCAAAAGGAAACTGATCATGGACTCTCTCAGGTTACTCAATGTGAGTGAAAAATCTGTATTGGAACTCACCAGATATCAGCAAAAACATGGTGTTATAGCTCCATCATTTGTTGACTTTTCCTTCCAATATCGTCACATTCAGTTGTATAGACTAAGACAAGCTTTATCTCAAGGAGATGACCATGGACATTCGATGCATCTTTTTCATGTTTTTGACAGCTCTTGTGTGTTTCAGTCCGATCCAGAGCCTGCAGGCTCAAAGCTGGCTGGAAAAGGGAAAACAAGCCTTGGAACAGGTCACCTCCCAATCTGAAGATGGGGAATTGAGCTCCGAGACCATGGGGAAAGGTCTGAAAGAAGCTCTCAAAGTGGGTACGGCCAATGTGGTGAACGAGCTGGGCCAAGCCGGAGGTTTTTTCAACAATCCGCAATTGCACATCCCCCTTCCAGCCTCCCTGGACCGGGTCCAATCAGTTCTGGAAAAAGCTGGGGCCTCTTCCATGCTTGACGATCTTGAGCTCAAGCTCAATCAGGCAGCTGAACGGGCCACCCCCAAGGCCAAGGACCTATTCTGGCAGGCTATTTCCGAAATGACCATCCAGGACGTATCATCCATTTACAACGGCCCAGACGACGCAGCCACCAGGTATTTTGAGGACAAAATGAGCGTCCCTTTGGCTTCGGAAATGAAGCCAACGGTGCAGGAAACTCTTGCCCAGGTTGGGGCTGTGCAAAGCTACAACCAGATTATGGATAGGTACAACTCAATACCGCTTGTTCCGGAGGTCAACTCTGATTTGACCACGTATACTTTGGATAAGACCCTGGAAGGGATCTTCACCCTCCTGGCTAAAGAAGAGGCGGCCATTCGGAACGAACCCGCCAAGAGGACCACTGATCTTTTGAAAACCGTTTTTGGGCGGTAGAACGGCTTGAGCTGCCTCTTTTTATTACAGATATTATGTTCAAATTTTTAAATCCTGAAAAACGGCAGCATTTTTCCTTCGCAGGGACATCCGATTGGTGCGTGCCCCTATTTCCAGGATATTCTTCCTGATTGTATCCATTGTATTTGCAATGGGCTACTGGTAAGTATACGGATAAATTTGGCAAATTATCTTTTTGGCTCGCTTTGGGGCAAGAAATATTTCAGCTTTGCCGGAGGCAAAGCTGAAACCTGTATATTTCTCATAGCTTATACATGAGAACAAAAATATAGTACGTGCCGGATTGATCGGGTTTGATTTTCAGAAGCATCTTTGATATTGAAAAAGATAGTTTGTTGCCGGCAAGGAAAAGTTTGCCCTGAACTATTAAGAATTTATCCCCAACCCATCCTTCGAACCTGCTCATGATTGTTGTTTCCTGAGCTTATGGTACTTGTCTGAATTCTTGCCTGACAATAGAAGACTTTTCAGTGCGAACTTTTTTCCTGCTTTCTTTAAGGTATTATCATTTAAGGAGGATATCCCATGACTGTTGACAAAGCTCTATTAGATAAAGTGTATAATGCCAGCGACCCCGAAGAACTTATGGATGCCTATAGGGACTGGGCTCCTGCGTATGACCAAAACCTGGTTCAGGACTTCGGATACGTCGGATACCGAATCTGTGTTGAACTTTTAGACAGGTACCTGGAGAGAGACACTTCTGTGCATATCCTGGATGCCGGCTGCGGTACCGGCTTGGCCGGTGAAGTGCTCTACTCCCTGGGGTATGTCAATTTGGAGGGCCTGGATTATTCCCAGGACATGCTGGACGTGGCCGGGCAAAAAGGCGTGTATACCAGACGAATAAATGCCGATCTGAGCCAGCCTCTGTCCATCCCGGACAATACGTACGACGCCGTTATCTGTGTCGGCACATTTACTTACGCCCACGTCACTGCAGAGGCCTTTACCGAACTCATCCGCATCACCAAGCCCGGAGGAATGATATGTTTTACCATTCGGGAGGGATGCTATGAAGATTATGGATATCGGCCCGAAATGGTTCGTCTGGAAGCCGAGAGGGCTTGGGAGCTGTTAGAGATGCGCGATGAGGAATATTACAAAGACAAAGTACGAGCCAAAATGTGCCTGTACAAAGTCTTAAGCTGAGGTTCTGAGCGAGTATGAGCTGAAGGGCTGGTTACTACTTGGCTGGGAAAGATTCCCTGAACGGATACCGATAAAGGATCGTGCATGCTTGTTCTTCTGATCAGCTTTGCCTTTGGCTTCGGATTCGCCCTGACCAGAATAGGCCTACCACCCATGGTAGGCTTTCTTTTGGCCGGCTTTGTTTACAACATGGCCGGCTTTACCCCGCCAGCCGGACTGGATGTGGTTTCTGATCTGGGCATAACTCTGCTCTTGTTTTCCATTGGGCTCAAACTCGACGTCAAAGGCTTGCTCAAGGCTGAAATCTGGGCCAGTGCCACCGCTCAGATGCTCATCTCCACCGCAGTGATTTGTGGAGCCCTTCTGCTAGCCCAGAAACTTTTTCCCTCACCCCTACTCAACTTCTCCTGGCCGGCTTTACTGGTCCTGGGCTTTGCCCTTGCCTTCTCCAGTACGGTCTACGCCGTAAAGGTCCTGGAAGATAAGGGGGACATGACTGCCCTGTACGGTAAGATAGCCATCGGCATCCTGATTATGCAGGATCTCTTCGCGGTTCTGTTTTTGAGCGCCTCAGCCGGGAAACTGCCCAGTATTTGGGCCCTCAGCGTCCTGGCCTTGCTGTTCCTCCGTCCCTTTCTCTACCGCCTTCTGGATATGTCCGGTCGCGGAGAGCTGTTCATTCTTTGTGGGCTGTTCTTCGCTTTGGGGGCAGGAGCGGAGTTCTTTTCCCTGGTCGGTCTCAAACCGGACCTGGGGGCCTTGGTGATCGGGGTCCTGGTGGCTGGACATCCAAGAGCTTCTGAGCTGTCCAAAGCTTTGTTCGGCTTTAAAGAGCTTATGCTGGTCGGCTTTTTTCTGTCCATCGGCATGACTGGTCTGCCCACGGTGGGTATGCTCCTCGCTTCCCTCCTCCTCTGTCTGCTCCTGCCGCTTAAGACTGGTATCTATTACAGCATAATCAGCCGTTTCGGACTCCGGGCCCGGACCAGTCTTTTTTCATCCTTAACCCTGACCAACTTTTCCGAATTCGGCCTCATAGTGACTGCTATTGCCGCTGGCCAGGGCCTTATAGCCTCTGACTGGCTGTTGATCATGGCCATGACTGTGAGCATCAGCTTCGCTTTTTCTTCTCCTCTTTCCTATTACGCCGAGCACTTATATCAAAAGACAGGCGGGTGGCTCCGGCCTTTGGAGCCGAACCGGATCCACCCCCAGGATGCACCTATTGAACTGGGCCAGGTCAGAGCGGTGGTCTTCGGGATGGGCCGTATCGGCACTGGAGCATATGATGAACTGCAAAAGACGTTTGGAGGATCAGTCTGCGGTGTGGAGCACACTCCTGAACGGGTGGATCTCAATCGTTCCCAGGGCCGGAATGTGATTCTGGGCGATGCCTGTGACACCGATTTCTGGCTCAAACTGAAAAAAGACCTCAACCTGGAGCTGGTGGTCCTGGCCATGCCCAATCATCAGGGCAACCTTTTCGCTGTGCACCAATTACAAAACCACGGCTTCGAGTGCATGGTGGCCGCTATAGCCAAGTATCCTGAGGAGGTCGAGGAACTCTCTGAAATGGGTATATGCACGGCTTATAACATGTATGAGCAGGCCGGGGCCGGATTGGCCCAAAAGGCATTACAAGGCTGTGTTCTCCGGGAGTAGAGCAATCATTCATTGCCAGCAAGGAGCACTCATAAGTCCAGGCCTCCATGTGGTCAGGGTGCGTTGTTGCTTCAATAGGGATAGATACCTCCCGGCTTCTGAAATATCCCCCAGGAGGGTAAAACCCTGCAGCTTGTCCTCATGCACAAAAAACTTGTGCATCCAGTCGCGTCCTTTGCAAACGATCTCCTGGCCCTGCTGCCTGCCAACAACTACCAGCTGAAAAGAAAGGCCTTTGAGAGAGTTCATGCTCGGTTGGGGCTGATATGTCTGCTTCCGGCCTAAAGCATTTTTGCCCGCAATCCATCCTTGCTGTACAGCCACTGGATACAAACCAAGAACTCGCCGTTCCCCGGAGAGGAGCTCCCGGGCCTGGGCCGCGTCGCCGCACGCAAAGATTCCTGGCCGGCTGGTCTGCAAGCAGTTGTCGACCAACACACCCTCATCCACCTCAATATGCGTTCCTTGCACAAATCCGGTATTGGGCTTGACTCCGGTGGCTGCGATATAAGCATCCGCCCGGAGCTTTTCTCCTCTGTTGGTCAGGAGATAATCGACCCCTTTTTGACCGCCAAACTCGATACCTTCGGTATTCAGGCGCACATCCACTCCCTGTTCGCTCAGATCTTCCCAGACATACGCTGCCGTATCCGGATCAAGAAGCCTGGGCATGATCCATCCCCGTCGATTTAGTAGAGTGGGCCTCACTCCAAGTTTGGCCAGATACAAAGCGATTTCTACCCCAATGAATCCGCCGCCGAGGATTACGGCAGTGGCTTGCTGACCCTTTGCGGCCATGCTCCGCAAAGCCCTGGCCCCAGCCAGGTTCTTAAATTGCAAGACATCGGGTTTGTCCGCACCTTGTACCGGGGCGGACAAAGAGCTTCCCGAAGCGATGATCAGGCTGTCAAATTCCCAGGCCTGGCCGCTTTGGGTTTCCAATTGGTTCCGGGCGGAATCAAGGCCAAAAACCGGGTTTCCCGGGTAGCACTTTACATGGTACTTGGGTCCAATATCTTCTCCTTGCCAGAAAAGAGGACCGGTATCTCCAGTTGTTACGTAGTGACCAAGGCAGGGCGGTGAATAGGGAGGACAATCCTCAGCCGAGAACATGCTGATCCGGACCTGAGAATCCTCCTCTCTGATGGCCTGTACAGCGCTGATTGCCGCCGGTCCCATCCCGATGATGCAGATGTGCATACTAAATCCCCAACCCGCTCCGCTTGTGCTCAATATGCTTGACCATCATCCCGGCTGCTTTGTGCGGATCCGGCTCCACGGCAAAAGTCGCACCGACCACATCGTTTAAGCCCTCTGCAGCCAAAGTGAGGACATTTTGACTGCCAAAGATCTTGGGCGGTATACCCAGCACGGTATACACTCCGGAGGAGACAAAATAGGAAGCGATAGACACGGCCTTCTGCGAATACCATTCCGGGGCCGCTCCAGCCAATGGCAGATCGCTGATGGCAACGTCCAGGGCCTTAGCCAAGGCCGCAGCCAGGACCAGGATCCGGGAACAGTCTACGCAGGAACCCATATGCAGGACCGGGGGAATGCCCAAAGAAGTACAGACCTGCTTGAGGCCCGGCCCGGCCAGCTTGGCAGCCTCTGGCTTAAGCAACCCGGCCTGGGCGCAGACTATGGCCGAACAACCTGTTTCCACTACCAAAACGTCCTTCTTGATGAGTTCTTTGGCTAACTCCACGTGCCCATAGTTTTGTTTGATTTTCGGGTTGTTACAGCCCACAATACCAGCCGCTCCCCGGATGCTTCCAGTGGTCACGGCGTCCAACAACGGCTGGGGGCCGCCTCCCAAAGCGGACAGGATGGCTTCCACTGAGAACCCGGCCGTTAAATCCATGGGTTGGCCGGGAATGAAAACCCGGTCCTGATCCCGCTGCGGAAAGTTGTCGATGGCCAGGCGGACGATTTCCCGGGCCGTCTGCTCGGCTGATTGGGGATGAAACTCCATGTGCTGGGCACCTGGCACCTTGGATTTTTCGCTGGTGGAAATGAGCTTGGTGTGGAAGCAGGAAGCTGTCTGGCCAATGGATGGAAAGATGCACTGATAGTCAATGATCATGGCTTCAACAGCCCCGGTAGCCAAAGCCAGCTCCTGATTGAGCAGGGTACCGGCCACTGGGATGCCTCTGCGCATCATGAGCTCATTGCCAGTACAACACATCCCCACCGGATTGATGCCCGAAGCCCCTTTTTCCCGGGCCATTTCTTGCATTTGTGGATCCTGGGCAGCAACGACGATCATCTCGGACAAAATGGGGTTGTGACCATGGAGGACGATGTTCACCTGGTCCGGTTTAAACACCCCCATGTTCACCTGGGAGTTTTGTATTTCCGGAGTGCCAAACAGAACATCCGAAACTTCGGTGGCCATCATGGAACCGCCCCAACCGTCGGATAAGGAGGTGCGCAGGCCATGTAAAAGGACATTGGCTGCATCTGCGCCCACGCCCATGTGGATACGGTGCATACTCTCCACGATCTCCCGGTCCACACTCCGGGGGGTAATTCCGGCCTGATCCCAGGTCTTCCTGGTTTTCTCCGGGGCTCTACTGGCAAAGGTGATAGAATTTTTCACCGTCCCGAACTCGTTCAACAGAGCCAAAGCCACATTCTGGGCCGTCTGGAGCAGATCATGGGCATTGAATTCAACACCCAGCTCCAGAGCCAGGACCTGCAGCTTATCGGAATCGGTTATATTGTATCCCTTGGCTTTACCCAGGGCGGTTTGCAGAAGGGTCTCCACAACTTCCCGGCCGTGATCAGAATGGGCCGCTGCACCGGTGGACAGGTCGTCCAAAAAATTTCTGGCCACGATCAGGTCTGCATCCGCCCCGCATACACCCCGCTGTGGTGATCCGCCGAACGGATCAATCCGGCAAGGTCCCAGGGCGCACCTGTTGCAGCAGACACCCAGCTGGCCGAATCCGCATTGTGGCTGTTGTTCTTCCAGGCGATCCCAAGCAGTTTCCAGGCCTTCAGCCAAGCTCCGTTCCAGTAAGGGAATGGCAGTTTGGTCAATACTCCTCTGCCTGGCTTTATCCCGAATATCCTTGCTGTGCATGATCTCCTCCATTATGATACTCGATGCGCTGGACATTTTTAAGTCAGAACCGGTCAGACATCCGTGGCCCTCTTGATTTCCCTGCTTGCTGCCGCTTTGGGCTAAAGAGAGGTTAAGGGCGAGGCCCAAGAAAACCCTTTGAAGCCGGCATTGGCCCAAGCTGGGCCACAGTCTTTTGCACCTGCCGGAACAAACGAAGATTCTCAGGCATTGTCTCCAATTCCAGTCCCTGAGCAGCCAAGGTCCGATCTACGGCCACTGATTTCTGAGCCAGGGCCATCAAATCCTCTGCTTCCCCAAACTCCAAAGCCCCTGTTTTGCAGGCCAGAACACAAGCAGGCTTTTCATGCTCCTGAAGCCTGTTCAAACAGGCATCACATTTCAGCGCTCTCTGCTGGCCTTTTGTTTTTGCACTCTCTTCGATAGCCATGGAACAAAAGGGACAGAGCATAACACACATCCAACAGGAGATGCACCTCTTTGGGTCCAGCAAAACCGCGTCCGTATCCTGATCTCTGTATATAGCTCCTGAGGGGCAGGCCTGCTCACAGGGTGCAGGTCGGCAATGTCGGCACCGATTGGGAAAAGGGATAAAGTCCACTCCAGTTTGTACCTTCAGTCTGGGCTGGGAGTCTTTTTCCCCCAAGGCATAGAACAAGATGTCGGAGTGCCTGGAATGTTCCAGAACACAGGCAACCTCACAATGACGGCACCCCACGCACTTTCCGGGATGAACAAAAACTGTCTGCATATGGCCCTCCTCAGTGGGGATTTTGGTCTAACCAAATAGTAATATGGCTGCACAAGGCCTTTTGTGGTTTACTGCGTCATTTCTTGATTCTTTGTGCAAATAATGAGTAGAAAGATTAGAATTGCCCTTTGGAGGCTCAGATTGACCTGGAAACTAGAAATTCCTGACTTGTATATTCCCACAATCTTTATGTAGCCAGGATACAAACCAGATGTCAAATTTCATACGATAATGGGCTCAAATTTTATCATTGGTGGTTTGCCCTTCCATGCCAAACGATCCGCGCATGAGGAGCTCAATAGCATGCTCTATACGTTTCCAGCCTGCGTCCGACTGCAGATCGATCCCTCCAAAGGTCCGCATATTCCGGGATTGAACACTTAAGAAAAAGACCGCTCCGGCCAGCAGGGCTACAATGGCCGATAGATCAATGTTTTCAGGTATTTCTCCATGCAAGTTCTCAAAATATTCCAATGCATTTCTCACTCGAACGTCTTCCAGCCGCCTGGAGAGCTCATTACGCTCCAGGACTTCCCAGGCCAGGATATCCAGGGTTTGCGGACGACGCCTGAGGCAGCCCAAAAGACTTTTGAAAAAGGCAGACATCTGCTCTTCCGGTGTGAGCTGAGAAAAATTATCAGCCGTCTCCTGGAGCAATTCAGAAGTTGTGGGCCAAAAATGTCCGGATTCCCCGAATGCCGAGACCAAGCCCGGCAGGCCGCCGAAGTATCGAAAAATATTTATCCGCTTCAGCCCGGCCTGATCGGCCACAAGATCTTCATTGCACTTTGAAAATCCATATCTGGCTAAGACGGAACCTGCTGCCGCTATGAGCTTGGCCTTGACATGCTCATGGGTATTGATGGGAATTACTTTCTTCCCGTTCATTCATTCTCTCCTTGCTCTGTCAGATTTGCCGGAGGCAAAGCTGACTGGACATTGCCCCCCTGTTTTGATAAGCAATAAATCAAATTTGCACCTGTTCTGCAAGTGTAATGAGTTATGCCAGGCAAAATGCCATCCAGACTCATGTCTGGATGGCATTTTTTTATGAAACATAGGGCGTAAGATTCTTGAAGGAAGACGACATGAAAATTCTCATGGTGGACAACTACGATTCCTTTACCTTCAATTTGGTCCAACTCCTGCGCATGCTTGATTGCCTGGTGATCGTGCGCCGTCACGATGCTGTGGGTCCATCTGACATCTTGGATCTTGCCCCTGCGGCTGTAGTCATCAGTCCAGGCCCCAAAGATCCGAATCAGGCCGGGGCCAGCATGGAGATCATAAAATCTTGTTACCGGCATCTGCCCATCCTTGGTGTCTGTTTGGGCCTGCAATGCATCAATGAATTTTTCGGCGGCAGCACTGTCAGGACAGAAAGGCCCACCCACGGCAAGACCAGCTCCATCGCTCATGTGGGAACCGGAATTTTCACCGGGCTGCCCAGTCCCATGTGGGTGGCCAGATATCATTCCCTTCAGGCCCTACCTGGGATGGATTCTCCCTTGCAGGTCACGGCCTGGACCGAAGACAAACTGGTCATGGGGCTGTCCCATCCCACTTTGCCAGTGCATGGGGTTCAGTTTCATCCAGAGAGTTTTCTGACCCAAGCCGGCCGGGAATTAATGGATAATTTTCTCAACCAGTGCTAAAAAATTCAGATTTGTCTTTGTAGCCAAATCTGAATTTTTTTCTTCGTTTATTGGTAACCTGTTATCTTTTATCAGTCTGCTCCGCGTATTCCGCGATGAAAAACAGAGGCTTTTATGTGTTCAAGCCAAGAATTCAACTTTGAACAGATAATCAACCTGACCGGCATCTGCCGTGATGTGCATTCCGAGGAGCTGCCCTTCACCCCGGACATGTTCGCCCTGGCCCGGATCAGAAACCATGAGCCGGGATGTGTATTTCTGGCCAGCGGCGGGGATGTGGACAGCGCCCAGTACCATATACTGGCCTTAAGGCCCTGGTTTGTGCTCCAGGCCAAGGGCGATTCCTGGATCGTGCGGCAAAATTCTTTTGAAATATCGGGCTCCGGGTCTCCTTTACCTGTCATCCGGGCTGTGCTCCAGGCCAACAGCATCCCGGAGCTGCACCAAAACAGCAGCCCGACCCGATCCGGAATGTTCGGTTATCTGGGCTACGATTTGGGGCGGCAGATTGAAACCCTTCCCTGCACCAGCCTGGACGACAATGGCCTGCCGGATGTGTACCTGAACGCTCCAAGCATTATCCTGACTCAGGACGTGCATACCGGGCACACCAGGGTCCACCTCCCTATATGGGATCATCCTCATGCCCCGGGTGTTCAGGATCGCTATCACCTTTGTCGGCAATGGATACAAGAGGCAGACGATATGTCCTCGACCAGCTACCCGGTCCAGGCCGGAACGGCAAGCTCCTCCCTGAACCACAGCCAATACCTGCGGGCAGTGGAGGCCATTTTGGAATACATCCGTTCCGGTCACGTCTACCAGGTCAATCTTTCCCAGCGCCTGGTGCATCCGTTCACCGATTCGCCCTTCGACCTTTTCGCCACATTATTCCAGCGCAATCCAGCCCCTTTTTACGCCTATATCCAGGCCGGGGACCACCAGGTGGTCTCCACCTCGCCGGAACGTTTTCTGGCTGTTCAGGATCAAAAGGTCGAAACCAGGCCCATTAAGGGCACCCGCCCCAGGGGGAAGACTTCCGATCAGGACCTGAACATGGCCCGGGAGCTGCAAGAAAGCGAAAAGGATGGAGCCGAGCTGGCCATGATCGTTGATTTGATGCGCAACGATCTGGGCCGGGTATGCTCTCCGGGAAGTGTCCGGGTTGCAGAACACAAACGCCTGGAGGCCTACGACAACGTCTACCATCTGGTCTCCATTGTCCGGGGGGACCTGGAGTCAGGCTATGACCTGGTGGATCTTCTTCAGGCCGCATTTCCCGGCGGATCCATTACCGGATGCCCCAAGATCCGGGCCATGGAGATAATTGATGAGCTGGAACCCTTTGAGCGCCACATCTACACCGGCTCCATCGGCTACCTGGGTTTCGACGGGCGCATGGATCTGTCCATAGCCATCCGCACGGCCGTGGTCAGCCAGGGCCGGCTGGTCTATTCCGTGGGCGGAGGGGTGGTCATAGACTCTGATCCGGAAGATGAATACCAGGAGACCTGGCACAAAGGGCGGACCTTTGCCCAGGTTCTATCCACCGATGACCGGGCGAACCAAAATCCGGCCTGGCTCTGGTATAATGGACATATAATTCCGGAGAGCGAAGCCCTTTGCTCTGTGCGCGCATCGGCCGTGGAATACGGATTCGGGGTCTTTGAGACCCTGCGGGCGGACGGGGGACGTATCTGGTTCTGCCCGGAGCATGTTTCCAGAATGAGCCGGACCTGGGTAAGCCTGACCGGACGGGAGCTGCCCCAAATGGACTGGGAGACGATCATCAGCCGGGTCCTGGAGGCCAACCAGATGATGGAGACAGCAGCAGTCAAAATCTACGCAGGTAAAGGCGTGGGCGAAGCTATATTCTGCGTTTCAGCCCGGGCCTATACCCATCGCCTGGCCGGACAGAATCGATCCCATCTGAATCTGCGCACTCATCCCGAGCCCCGGCAGAGCTTTTTGGCCGGGATGAAAACCTGCAATCATCTGGTCTATATTCTGGCCGGGGAATGGGCCAGGAAGCAGGGAGGAGATGAAGCCCTGATTTGCAACCCCGACGGATCGGTATCCGAGACCAATTCCTGCAATATAATTTTGCTCTCCGGATCCCGGGCAATCGTGCCCCAGTCCCCTCATGTGCTTCCGGGAATCATGCAGGCCCGGGCCCTGAAGGCCTTGGCTGATCTAGGGTTGAGCCACGTGCACAGAAAGGTGGTTCCCCAAGAGCTGTTCGCGGCCGACGCGGTCCTTCTGACCAACTCCCTGCTGGGAGTGATCGGAGCCGGTTACCTGGACCACACAAAACTCAGCCGCCGGGGTGATCTTGTCCAAAGGCTCAATCAGATCATCTTTGGCTTTCGGCCAAGACCATAGGGCCATCAAGGCCTGGATTCTATGGATAATGATCAGATAATCCACTCAGCCGACTCTGAGCGTCTTTTACAGTGGTCGGAGCGGGTTTTGACAGCTGAAAGCATTGACGAAGTTCTTCAGTAATCCGGGCAGCTAGTACTACTGCTTTAACGCCAAGATTGCTCCAAATAGCACAGTTTGAGTGGTACTTTCCCCAAAAAGGCATGGGGCTTTGCAAAGCCCCATGCCCTGATAGATCCAACAACGAGCCCCCGACTCAGCGGAGCAACTCCTTAAGTTGGTCCACCACCTCCTGCAGGCCGTCAATCGCTTCTTGCAAACCCTCTTGCCACTCAGATCGGGCCACTGCAGGGGCCACTTCCTCTTCCTCTGTCTCCATGGCCGGAGCCACGGCCGGCAGTTCGCCCACCAAAGCATCAATGGAGTCGTCC
>CAZUER010000115.1:0-13367 GCA_964619345.1 uncultured Desulfohalobiaceae bacterium | reverse complement strand
AGCCGCAAACAAGGCCGCGCCAAGGGCGCCCATAATCTGAGGGTTTTCCGGGATAAACAGCTTACAGCCGGTCAGGTGCTCCAGCTCCCGGACCACTCCTTGATTAAAGGCCACCCCGCCGCTCATGGCCAGCTTGGGCTCTCGCCCCACCCGGTCCAGCATGGATACGGTCCGTTTGGCGATGCTGCGGCAGACGCCCTTGCAGATGACCTCCACCGGGGTATCCTCGGCAATCAGGGAAACGACCTCGCTTTCGGCAAACACGGTACACAGGGAGGATATGGTGGCCGCCGTCCTGGACTGGACGGCCATATCACCCATATCTTCCAAATCGATCTCCAGGGTGCGGGCCATCATTTCCAGAAACCGTCCGGTCCCGGCCGCGCATTTGTCGTTCATCTGAAAGGTACGCACTCCGCCCTGGCTGTCCACGGCAATGACCTTGGTATCCTGGCCGCCGATGTCGATGATGGTCCGCACCCCGGGAACCAGATGAGCCATGCCCCGGGCGTGGCAGCTGATTTCGGTGATTTCAGTCTGGGCAAAAGTCACCGCCGCCCGGCCATATCCGGTGGAGACGCAGCCGGCTATCCGGGAAGACCAGCCCCCTTGCTCCAGGATGTTTTCAAGCTTGGCGGCTGTTTTCTTGCTGCTGGCTCCGGTAGAAAAGATCTGGGTATGAAGTATCCGGCCCTGAGTGGAAATAAGGGCCATCTTAGCGGTCAGGGAACCGATATCCACGCCCAGAAAGAGCTGACCGTCTTGACGGGCAGAAGAGGGAGAATTCCGTTTGCCTCTTTTCAAAAGCTCGGCAAAGCCCTGCAATCTGGTCCGGATCTGCTCCTGGCCCACATGCCGGCTGTCGATGCAATCCCCATGGATCTCCAGAAAAGGTATATTTCGTTCTTTCAAAGCATCGAAGATAGGCTTGACCCCTCCGCACCCCTGGCGGCATCCCCAATGAGAAAAGTGGAGAACTCCATCCGCCCGGCATTGGTCGACGAGGCGGAGGACTTGGTCCCTCCGGTTATTGATCGGCCCCAGAAAGGGATTGCTGAGCATTTTGCGGGCCAGACTCTCGTGTGGGGTGTGGGGATCCAGCTTGGGCCAGTTGACCTGACTCAACTCATCAGCTGCTACATGCATGTTCCACCCACTTTCCAGGTTTACTATCTCGTTTCCCGGCACATAGGGATAGGCCAGGAGCCAGACCAGGCCAGGCATGTGGCTTTTGGGATCTGATTTCTTCTCTTCAGCTTCCAACTGTGCTGCCAGATCCTGATAGCAGTCGTGCGCAAAGCGGGTGCCCATCATCAACAGGGAACACAGATGCAGGGTAAAGGCCAAATGGCCGGAAAGGGAGCACCCCGGCCGGATCCGGAGCTGATTGACCCGATGCATAAGCTCTGAGGTGCGATTGCTCAGGGTGAAGACTTTTTCCCAGTCTGCAAAGCCGGCCCTTGGTTGTCCGCTTTGCTGGAGCAAAGTGCCCTCCAGTTCCTGAAGCTGTGCGGCCAGATAGTTTATGGCCTGGGAGGTAGGTTCTTGAGGTACGTCCAGGAGGAGATAAGGGCAGTTGGTGCGCAGAGCCAACTCTTCCAGGGTCTTGTTCTGCCCGTCGCAGAGATGGGAGGTCCCTACAATCAGGGAGTACTCCGGCAGATATCCCTTGAGAGCCGCCCCCAGGGTGGCCCGATGGAAGGAGCATGTATCCCGGGAAAAACCTTGATTCTCCGTGGCTTCCAGGCAGACAGGGGTCATGTGGGTTCCGGACAGGATGGGGGCCAGGAACTCGGTGAACATGGGAGTGGCCTGATAGAGATGTAAAAGCTCGGCTGGGACCAGAAATCCGGACAGTACAGACAGGCTGGAACGTTCGAAGCTTTGACTGAGCAACCATGCCGTCTGGTACCGGATGCGGTCCTCCACCGGCCGCGTTCGGCTGCGCCAGACCGGAGAGCGCCACAGATAGGAGCGGACCAGCCATTTGGCATACATGCGCCGCGTTGCCGGGTTCATTTCTATTTTCATACGAGCTCCAAAAAGGCCTGAATGCGAGTGGTGAGTTGACCACGGTCCTCATGCAGGGCGTCCTGCTCAATGTGCACACAGGGGATGTTGTGTTTTTTCAGTTCAGCTTGCAAGCGGGGGAGGTCGGCCTGGGTCAGGTCACAAAACTTCAAGGTATGGATGATCACCCCGTGGCAAGAGTGGGTCAGGGTTAAGTGCACAGTACGTTCGATACGTTCTTTGGAGCCCAGCATCCTGGCGCAGGGCGGGCGGGAGAGCATTCTGCGGGCTATGGCCTGCACAGGAGGAAGTGTAATGTCAGTCAGGGGAAGAATGTCCCTTTCTCCGCTGCATATGTCCTCGCAGACAACGTCGCCGCCCAGCTCAGAGATACGCTGGACAAGGTCCGGATCTTCTATGATCGAGCCGGTCAGGAGCAGGCGGGGCCTTCCTTGTGGCGGCTGTGCGTCAGCCCCGGCTCTCAAGTCCTGGATCCGGCCGGCCAATAGGTCTTTCGTTTCTGCCGGGAGGTGGGTCTGACTGAAGCGAACCAGATCCAGAAATCCGGATGCGGGCAGGAGGTGCGGGACCCGGCTGCGCAGGTCAGCGATCTCAGCCAGCTGGGAGCGGATGTGATTTATATCCTGTATGGCCTGGCTCAGATCGGACTGAGTAATATTGTTGCCGGATCTGGTCTCCAGTTCCCTGACCAGAGCCTGGAGCTGGGTCCCAAGAAACTCCTGGGCCAAGGGGTCCCGCCTCCTGGGGATATCCAGTCTGATGACTTCCCGGGAGGGGCTGTAGCTGTCTATGATGTCCGCCAGCCGGCGCATGGGATCGCAGGAGAGAAGCAGAAGGATGAGGGGAGGCACGTTTTCAGAGTCTTGCAGACACAGGCTGCACAGGCGGCGGACGTAAGGGCAAAAGGCTGAAGGAAGGAGGCTCTCTGTCCAGGAGCTGTCTCCTTGGTGGGCATCGGTTAGGAGCTTATAGGGCCTAAGACCCGCGGCCACAATAAGTTCCAAAGGAGTGTAGGAACATACCCAGCCCAGAGTTTGCGGATTTTGGTGCATAGTTTTTTCAACTCAATCCGGCATTTTTTGTTCGCTTTGGGGCAAAAATTTTTCAGACTTGCCGGAGGCAAGGCTGAACTCTGGAATCATGCCCCACGGTGTCAAAGGTGTAAAGTTGTGTTCATAGGGTGGGCTGCAGGATATACGTTATTATTTTCGTCATTGTGCGCAGGATTGGACCTGCTTCCTCGTATGAGATGGAGGCATTAAAAAATCGTCTTTGCTCGCCGAAGCAATCTCGCAAGGCTTTCCTCTGGATTGCACGGAGAGGCTGATGATCCCGGTGTATTCGAATATCCGGGCCGGGCAGGGACTCACACGTTTATACTCGATAAATCCTGCAATCTTTTTGGCCAGAAAGCAAAAATACTTCTGATTTGCCCGAGACATAGCTGAAGAAAAACTTTTGACTGTTGAGACGGATAACGGTTTGCTCGACTCGTATATTTCTGTGATTGTGCCTGTATACCGGGAGCAGGCGTCCATACAAGATTTTTTGATCCATATTGGCCAGGTCTTTTCCGGTGCAGGGTATGAAATAATAGTCGTGGACGGCAGTCCGGGTCGGGAGACTCTAGCTGCTGTTCATGATCCGGACATAAAAGCCGTGCCCTCTGATCCCGGGCGGAGCAGGCAGATGAATCAAGGTGCGAGCGTGGCTCAAGGCGATGTTCTGCTTTTCGTCCATGTTGATACCCGCCTGCCGGATCATGCCCCGAATTTTGTCCTGCAGGCCTTGGAGGAAGAAAAAATCGTGGGAGGGGCCTTTTCCTTAGGCATCGATTCCCGGGATCTTTTTTTACGGCTCATCGCCTTTGTTGCCAATCTCCGAACCCGATGGACCAGGGTGCCTTACGGAGACCAGGCCATATTCATGCGCACAAAGTATTTTCAAAAGATTGGGATGTTCCCTGACATCCCGCTCATGGAAGACCTGGAGCTCATGCACCGGGTCAAAAGGCAGGGCTGGCGGATCGTTATTTTGCCCCAAAGAGCCCTGACCTCCCCCAGGCGTTGGCTGCAGGAAGGAAAATTGATGGGTACGCTGAGAAATTGGGTCCTTCGCATCCTGTACCACTGCGGGGTGCCGGCGGAAAAACTGGCCGGGTACTACAAAGTTGCCAATAAAAAAAAGGACTTATGAAATGTCCGGCATAATTGTTATGCTCAAGTATCCCCAGCCGGGGATGGTCAAGACCAGATTGGGCAAGGAACTGGGGTTGGAACGGGCAGCCGAGCTCTATCGCTATTTTGTGGCTTGTGAACTGGTCACTGTGCAAAGCCTGCACGTCCCAATCCTGCTCAGCTGCCATCCCCATCGGTCCTTGTCCGCGTACAGGGCCTGGCTGGGAGGAGAGTTCAGGTATATATCCCAGGCAGAGGGCGACCTAGGTGTAAAGATGCGCAATTCCTTTCAGTCAGCCTTTGATATGGGACTGTCCCGGGTGGTCCTGATAGGCAGTGATCTTCCCCACCTGCCTGCGGCCTACATCCAATCCGCTTTGATCCGTCTCCAGGACCACGACGCGGTCATCGGACCCGCTCAGGACGGAGGATATTACCTGCTGGGCCAGCATCGCCGCAGCTTTGATCCGGTAATATTCGAAGAAATTCCCTGGAGCACGTCCCAGGTATTGTCCCTGACCCAAAAAAGGTTGGGAGACCATAACCTGAACACGTTTTTGCTCCCCCATCTGAGAGATATTGATACCCTGGAGGACTTGGAATGTCTGCTCATTGATTATGCTCTTCCTGTTGCTTTGCCCCAGGACCTGGAGCAATCCATTCGACATATTGTTAATACGCCCTAGAAAGGCTCGCAGGATGAAGAGGGCAGCCACGCGCAGACGCGTGGCGAGAGACGCCCAGGCCTGCCCCTACAATGAGGGTTGAGGTTATCCCCCACTCTACTTTGAAGGTATCGCGTTCTTTTCTTATGGCTCCGGCCATTTTATCACTACAAAAACAGTTCGGGCATGGGCAAACCTTGAAAGAGCCAGGCAGGCGCCTGGCGATCCCAGAATGGCCAGGGTGGCAACTGGCGGTCCGGGGGGGCAAAGCTTTGGGATCACAGTCTGTCGCTGTAATGTTATATTATTTCAGCAAATTTTTTTGCCCGCTTTGGGGCAAAAAATATTTCAGATTTGCCGGAGGCAAAGCTGAACCCTTACCTATTCGGCCCCGGCAAAGAGGGTAGGAGTTTTTTGACCGCCTCCGGTCCCCAGGTCCCGGCTTCATACGTGTGCAGGCGCTTGCCCTGGTCCGGGCAGTCGCACTCGATGAGGATGGGGGTCAGAAAGCCCCAGCAAAGCTCCACTCCATCCTGCCTCCAGAACAAAGTCTGGTCTCCGAGCAGGCAGTCCAGAAGGACCTTTTGATAGGCCTCTAAAGCCGGCCCAGTATACCCCTGGTTGTAGTCAAAGTGCATCTTGACCGTGCGCAGGCAGACCTTGGGGCCGGGGACCTTGGTCTGAAAGCTGAGGTGGATTTCCTCTTTGGGCTGGATGCCCAGGGTCAGGCGGTTGGCGGAGATATCTTCCCCCAGGATCCCTCGAAACATGGAGTTGGGCACGTGCTTGAACTGGACCTTGATCTCGGTTCGCTTTTCGGCCAGCCGCTTGCCTGAAGTCAGGTAAAAGGGCACACCCTGCCAGCGCCAATTGTCGATGAACACCTTCATGGAGGCAAAAGTGGGGGTCAAGGACTGAGAATCCACGTTGGGTTCCTCCCGGTAGCCGCGGACTTTTTCCCCCTTGATCCGTCCAGCGGCGTACTGGCCCAGGACCAGGTAATTGTCCAGCTCGCTGGTGGGAAAAGGACGCAGGCTGCGGTAAACCTTGGTTTTTTCATCCCGGACCCGTTCAGCCTCGAATATGGAGGGCGGCTCCATGGCGCACAGGGCCAAAAGCTGCATCATGTGGTTCTGGAACATGTCCCGCAGGACCCCGAAACGGTCGTAGTATCCGGCCCGGTGCTCCACCCCGAGCTGCTCTGCAGCGGTGATGCTCACGGAGTCGATGTACCGCCGATCCCAGATGGGTTCGAAAATGGAGTTGGCAAAGCGGAGCATAAGGATGTTCTGAACGGTCTCCTTGGCCAGGTAGTGGTCGATGCGGAAGATTTGGTGCTCGGCAAAGCTGAAGTGCAAAGCCGTATCCAGCTCTCTGGCGCTCTCCAGATCGTGACCAAAGGGTTTTTCGACCACAAAACGGACCCAGTTCTCTCTTGTACCGCCTTCCTGTGCCAGTCCGGTCCGGCCCAGCTGGTGGGCAATTGCCGGGTACACATTGGGTGGTACAGCCAGATAAAAAAGCCGGTTGCCCTGGGTGGCAAAGGTGGCGTCCAGCTCATCCAAAAAGCTCTTTAAGCTGGTGAAGGTCTCCTCCTGGTCATAAGATACCTGGTGGTAAAAAAGCCGCTGGGAGAGGCCGTCCCAATCCATGGGTTTCCGGCCGGGCTCCGGCTCCACACTGCGCTGCATGGAATCCCGGAAATCGTCATGGGAGAGCCTGGACCTGGCCGTGCCTACAATGCAGACATTCTCCGGCAGGAGCTGGTTTTGGTACAAAGCGAACAAGGAAGGGAAGAGCTTTCGCCAGGTCAGATCGCCGGTGGCACCGAAGATGACGATCACAGCCGGGTCCTGGACTCTCTCCAGTCGGCACAGGTCCGGATCCAGGCTTTCGGTCTCCACATTTGGAATGTAGGGATTGTTTTGCTGATCGGCCATGACTGGATTTACTCCTTGGATCTGGGTTGGGATGCATCGGATCCTGCCTTTTTTACCTCGTGGCCACCAAATTGTTGGCGCAGGGCAGCCAGGACCCGGTCCGGAAAGGTATTTTCCCGCCTGGAGCGGAAGCGTTCCATCAGGGACAGGGTCAGGACCGGGGCGCTGGAGGCGGTTTCCACTGCCTGGATGACGGTCCATCGGCCTTCTCCGGAATCCTGGACATAGCCTTGAATGTCGTCCAGTTTGGGGCTGTGGGCAAAGGCCAGCTCGGCCAGCTCCAGAAGCCAGGATCTGATCACACTGCCCTGGTTCCAGAGGTGACTGAGCTGGCTGTAGTCCAGGTGCCGGGCATAGGGGGAGTCTTCAAGAATTCCAAAGCCTTCGGCATAGGCCTGCATCATGCCGTACTCGATCCCGTTGTGGATCATTTTTACGAAGTGACCGGCCCCCGAGGGGCCGCAGTAAAGGTAGCCATCCTTTGGAGCCAGGGCGGCTAAAATGGGTTCAGCCAGGTCGTAGGCCTCCCGCTGCCCACCGACCATGAGACAGTACCCCACCTCCAGACCCCAGACTCCTCCGCTGGTACCAGCATCCAGGTAATGGACTCCTTTTTCGGCCGCTGCCTGCGAGCGGCGGATATCGTCCTTGTAATAGGTGTTGCCGCCATCGATGACCACGTCGCCCGGGTCGACCAGATCCAAAAGGGTTTCCAGATGCTGATCCACGATCTCCCCGGCCGGGAGCATCATCCACACTACCCGCGGGGGCTCTAAAGCCTGGATCAGTTCTGGCAAAGAGAAGCAGGCCTGGGCCCCGTGTTCAGCCAGTTGCTCGGTTTTCTCCGGTGTCCGGTTGAAGGCGGCCACTTCATGTCCGTGGTCCAAAAGTCGCCTGGACATATTCATGCCCATCCGGCCCAGTCCGACCATACCTATTTTCATACTGTTCTCCTTTGAGATTTGCTCCGGCAAATCTCAAATATTTTTTGCCCCAAGGCGGGCAAAAAAGGAAAGTTGCCGGAGTCACGCGTAGACGCGTGGCTGGTCCAAGAGGGCGAAAGATTTTTCGCCTCTACTACCCACTCGCCAGTGTATCCTGGATCAAACTGGCGGCTTCTTACGAATAACAAATAACGAATAACAGGCCCGCCAGCGGCGGGGCTAACAGCTGAACCACTTTCACCGATTCAACCGCCAGTCGTAGGCCATGTAGTGAACTGAGCACCGATGGCCTTCATGGATTAAAAAATCACGATCATGTTCATCATAGAGCAGAGGGGCGATGAGCTTCAGGCGTGAAGCTTGGTCCGGTCCAAAGTCGGCCCCGTACCAAAGGAAGATCCTGGATAAAGTGATGTGCATATTTTCTTTGTCCACCTCGATTCCCCCGGAATTGAGAAAGGTCTGGCCGGAGACATCCAGCTCCCGGTCCAGGTTCTCGGCTGTGTACACCCCGATGGGCGGGCAGGATGAAGAGGCGCAGACCAGGGCAAAATGGATCCTGGGGTCCAGAGCCTGAACCGCCAGCTCCAGTCTGGGGTCATCCTTGGCAAAAGGCTTGCGCAGCCCGTGAGGCGGCCTGGAATTGGCCCGCAGGATGCCGTGCTCGATGTCGTCCGGGTTGAAGAAGAGCCCTCCAATGTCGTATTTGATGCGGCTAAAAAAATTGCGCACCTCTTTGACCGAGTTGGATACGCCCAGTTCGATGACCCCGTGGATAACAATCACGTTGTACAGGTTGATCCAGAAGGCCTTTTTATCCGCCTCCGTGGTCAGGCTTTGGGGCTGGAAATGCCTGAGGTTCAGGCTCAGGTCCAGGTAATGTGTGTACAGGTCGGAGTCCTTCATCTTTTCGTAGGACACCCGGCTGTGCCGGCTGTCGAAAAAGGCCCCGCGCATCAGGTTCATGGTCGATTTGAGCTCTTGGGCCAGGTCCTGGCTGGGTATATGTTGCTGCGGCCTTCCCTGGTTCAGGATGATCTCCGGGGAGAGAATTTTCTTGCGGACCCGATCCAGCATGGAGTCAGGGGGAGAGGCCTGGGATTGGGATTGGATCTTTTCCTTGGCCTGGACCAGGTTGACCACGGCATTAATGTATCCGATATGAGTGAAGGCTTGGGGAACGTTGCCCAGAGACTCCTGCCACAAAACGTCGTACTCCTCGGAAAAGAGTCCCAGGTGGTTGGCGGCTCGTTCCGCCTTGCGCAGCCTGGCCTCGGCTTCTTCAAACCTGCCCATGGCTGTGAGGCAGTCGATGAGCCAGAAGGTGCAGAGGAGGAATGTTCCCTCCCGCCCACTGAGGCCGTCCGGGGCGGTGTAGCGGTAGACGAATCCATTGTGGCAGAGTTCTTTGATAGTCAGGTCCACAGTGGAGATCACCCGGGGATCATCTGCCGGCAAGAAGCCGAGCAGGGGAATGAGCAGGTTGCTGGCGTCCAGGGCCTCGGTTTCATAGTGCTGGACAAAGGCTCCTCTGCTTTGGCTGTAGCCCCGATCCAGGACATCGCGTTGAATGGTGTGCATGGTCTTTCGCCAGGTGGAGACATCGGCCTGGAAACCATATCGTTCGGCGATGGTCGACCCTCGGTCCAGAGCCACCCAGCACATGACCTTGGAGTACACGAAATGATAGGGTCCGCCCCGGACCTCCCAGATGCCGTTGTCCCTCTCCGGCCAGACCTGGACAACATGATCGCAGATGTCTCTGAGCACAGGCCAGAGCTTGACGTCGATCTTGCCTACGTAGTCGGCCAGAAGCATGGCCGCATCCATGATCTCCCCGTATATGTCCAACTGTACCTGCCCGGCTGCTTCGTTACCGATGCGGACTGGTCTGGAGCCCTTATATCCTTCCAGATGGTCCAGGGTGGTTTCAGGGAGTTCTGTCTCTCCGCGCAGGCCATACATGATTTGCAGGTCCCGGGCACCGTGTTCAGCCAGGAGGGACTCAATCCAGCGCAAATATCCCTCGGTTTCCGAGAGGTGGCCCAGGCTGAACAGGGCCTTGAGGGTGAAGGCCGCATCCCTGATCCAGGTAAAGCGGTAGTCCCAGTTGCGCTCCCCGCCGACCACCTCTGGGAGAGAAGTGGTTGCGGCCGCAGCCAGGGTCCCGGTGGGGCCGTAGTACAAAAGCTTGAGTACCAGAGCCGAACGCTGGATCATGTCCTTATAGTGATGCTCGGGCAGACTCCTTCCGGTTTCGCTTCTTCTCAGCCAGTTCCGCCAAAATTCGATGGTTTCCTGTAGAAGCTGTCTGTACTGCTCCGGATCCAGGGCCCGGGTGTCTTCCTCCCGGCACTGTCCGGATTGGGTGGAGCTGAGCTTGAACCACAGAGTATCCCCAGTCTGGAGCTCCCAGCGGCCCTGGGCCTGAGTCTCTTCAACCTCCAGGGGATGGGTGCAGCCAAGGGCCATGGACCACTGACTGCTCTCAGCCAGGACACCGCCCTGGGTGGCTGAAATCCGGGTCTCGTCCCGGGCATAGTCGAACCTGGGCTGGAACGAACAGTCAACGGTCATGGTTCCGGACTGGATCTCCAGGCGGCGGATAAGGGCCTGGGGAACTGCCTGTTCACTTGAGGAGGATTCCCGGTAGCTGATGGGCATGAAGTCGGTCAAAGTGGATGTGCCCTGCCGGGTCCGGAAACGGGTGATCAGGATATTGGTCTGCTCCAGATACTGAGCTGCACAGTCAAAGTCATCTGCCGGCTGGACCACAAACCGGCCCCCTTTCTGATCGTCGAGCAAAGCCCCGAAGACCGAGGGGGAGTCGATATAAGGGTAGCAAAGCCAATCAATGGATCCATCCAAGCCGATCAGGGCCACAGTGTGCAGGTCTCCAACAATGCCGTATTCATGAATGCGTTTGTACATGGTAATGATTCATAGACCTTTGCCAGACGAACTCCCATCATCTGGTATTTCTTTTTCCGGAGTGATTTTACCGTGGCCGGTTCTGGCCCGGATGAAGTTGACGATTTTCTTCACCGCCAGGGGGAATATGCCCAGGATAACAAAAGAAATGATCAATCCGGGGGACAGAATGTCGGACATTTTGCTGATCTGCCCCAACTGTCTACCGGCGTTGACATACACAGCCGTGCCGGCCAGCATCCCCACCTGGGAAACCCAGTAGAAGGTGATCAAGCGCATATTGGTCAAGGCCATTCCTAAGTTGATGACAAAGAAAGGGATGGCTGGAATAAGACGCATGGTGAACAGATAAAAGGCCCCTTCCTTTTCGATTCCGGCGTTCACCTTGTCATACCAGGAGCCCAGTTTGGCCTGAGTCCAGTCCCGCAACAGGTATCTGGCCACCATGCAGGCCAGAGTAGCCCCGATACTGCTGGCAAAAGAGACCAGGACCAGGCCGACCCAGAACCCGAACAAAGCGCCTGCAGCCAGGGTCATGACTGCAGCCCCGGGCAGGTTGACCGCAACCACGACGATATAAAGCATGAAAAAGCTCAAAAGGACCAGTAGGGTGTGCTCGGCATACAGGGCCTGGAAGGTTTCCCTGGATTGCTGCACATAGCTCAAGGTCAGGTATTTGTGCAGGCCAAAGGCAAAGAAAAGAATGACCAGCAGAGCAATCACCCCCACAATGGCCAGTTTTTTGTAATTGGGCAGTCGAACAGCGATACTCATATAGTTATAACTCCTTAGTCTTCCTCAGACACAACGCCGCAGGCCCGGCCTTTGAATCCAAAAAAGAAACGCAACGTTTTCTTGACCCGATCGGAAAAAATCCGTTCACTGAGATATTTGCCGGCCACTTTCTTGTTGATCTCAGACAGGGTGGGATAGGGATGCACAGCCGAAGCCATGGTGGACAGCTTCACGTTGGCGTTTAAGGTACTGACCCATTCCGAGAGCAGTTCCCCGGCCTGGGGACCGACTATCTGCACACCCAAAGGCTTGTTCTTTGGGTCCAGCAAGAGCTTGATCCTGCCTTCCCGCTCTTCCTCGGCCAGGCTGCGGTCGTTGTCGGCAAAGGCCTCGGTCCAGACCGTGTATTCCTGACCCTGCTTTTTGGCCTGGGTTTCATTGAGTCCCAGGTTGGCAAACTCCGGATCAGTGTAGGTACAGGCCGGCATCCAGGTATAGTCTGTTTTGCGGGGCAGGTGAAACACGGCATTGGTGACTACCACGCCCCCTTCGTATCCGGCGGCATGGGTAAATTGGAAAGCGCCTGTAGCATCACCGCAGGCATAGATGTGCTTCTGGTTGGTGCGCAGGCGGTTATCCACCGGGATGCCCTTGGGAGTAAAATCCACCCCGGCATTTTCCAGCCCTAGGCCGTCAATACCGGCCTTCCGACCCAGGGCCACCAGCAGGGCATCGCCTTGAACCGAGGTCTCCCGGCCTTCACTGTCTTTGAAAACCACCTCCCGGGTCTGTCCCAGATCCCGGGTCTGGATGAGCTGTGTGCCCAGGTGGAAGGTGACCCCTTCCTGAGCCAGGAGGGCCTGGACCATTCCGGCCAGATCCGGATCTTCCCGGGACAGGATCTGCTGGCTGCGCTGGATGACCTGGACCTGGGAACCCAGTCTGGAAAAGGCCTGGGCCATTTCTATGGCAATCGGCCCACCGCCGATAATGACCAGGGAAGATGGCAGCTTGTCCAGAGAAAAGATTTCCCGGTTGGTCAGATACGGGGTTTCCGCCAGGCCCGGCACTTGAGGTGCGGACGCAGTGGATCCGGTTGCCAAAACCCAGGTCTTGGCCGAAACCTTTCTGGTCTGGCCGGAACTGCTTTCAATGCGCACCTGATGCTGGTCAATGAACTCGGCCCGGCCGAACTCCACTTCAGCCCCAAGCTGGCAGAAGCGCTCCGGAGAGTCATGGGGCTGGATGTCGGCAATGACCCTCTGGATACGGTCCCGGATCTGGGCAAAGTCTACCTGGGGCACAGACACTTCAGGCAGTCCGTAGCGGGCTGCATTTTTCATCTGCTGGTAGACATGGGCGGTTTTGATCAGGGTTTTGCTGGGCACGCAGCCGTAATGCAAACAGTCCCCGCCCAAAACAGCCTCTTTTTCAATGAGTAGGGTTTTGGCCCCGGCCTGGGCAGCCCCGGCGGTCACGGTCAGCCCGGCGGCCCCGGCTCCGATCACGGCCAGATCGTAGTCGTAATTGGTCATGGAAGCTCCTATCTTTTTAATGGCTGATATTATAAAGTTAATAAAACCAGAACCAATTTGATTGCAGGCGGAGCCGGCTTTATGAGAATTGGTCTCGTTTTTGCTCAATGGCCGCCAGTAAGGCATCGTATGGTTGATCAAAGGCCAGGATGCCGTCGTTTAAGAGCTTGTCTGCGGTTTTTTCCAAATCAATCCCCAGCTCGGCAAGCTGCTGCAGGTGCTTTTCTGCTTCATCCATGCCCTGGGTCAGGGTCTCCTGAACTGTGCCGTGCTCCAGGAAGCTCTTTAGGGTGTCCGGAGGGATGGTATTGACTGTTTTGGGCCCTATAAGCTGATCGATATACATGGTGTCCGGATAGTTTGGATTTTTGGTCCCTGTGCTGGCCCAGAGCAGCCTTTGCCGGCCTGC
>CAZUER010000114.1:0-13585 GCA_964619345.1 uncultured Desulfohalobiaceae bacterium | reverse complement strand
GGCCAGCGGCGTGGCTGACACCAGACTACTGACCTTTGGCCAGTGCACAATGACATTCTCACTTGCTTCTTTCTACAGCTCGTTCACTTGCATCAAAACCCTTTCTCCTCGATCAAGTATATCTTTTTTCGTTCTTTGGTCCATAGTGTCCAAGGTACGGTATGTGAGCCCGATCCTGGGCACGTTTTGCAAACGCTCTCTGTGTCGCTGGAAAAAGTGCCAGTACAGGCTGTTGAAAGGACAGGCCTGCTTGCTGCTGCGGGCCTTGTGGTCATACTTACACTGTCCGCAATAATCGCTCATGGAGTGAATGTACCTGGCTGAGGAGACATAAGGCTTGCTGGCAATGCGCCCCCCATCGGCAAACTGGCTCATACCCCGGGTGTTGGGCAGCTCCACCCACTGGATTGCATCCACATAGATACCCAGATACCAGGCATCCACCGCATCCGGGTCCACCCCGGCCAGGAGAGCAAAGTTGCCGGTGACCATCAGGCGCTGAATATGATGCGCATAGGCCGTCTGCAGGGACTGTTGAATGCAGGCCCGCATGCAGGCCATATCGGTCTCTGCGGTCCAATACCAGTCGGGCAGTGCGCCCTGGTGCCCAAGGGCATTTTCCTCGGCCAGCCTGGGCATATACGCCCAATACATGCCCCGCATGAACTCCCTCCAGCCCAGAATCTGACGGACGAACCCCTCCACTTGGTTCAAGGTAACGGCCTCCGGCTCAGCCTCCCACTTGCCTATAACTGAGCGGATGACTTCCAGAGGATGGATCATCTTGGTGTTCAGGGCAAAGGACAGGCGGGAATGGAAAAGGCTGGTGCTCCGCCGGGTCATGGCATCCTGATAGGTCCCGAACCAGGGGAGCAGAGAGTGGACAAGGAAGTCGATCTGCTCCAGGGCCTGCTCCCTGGTCACCGGCCAGGGTATGGTACTTGCCTGGGTTGAACCCAGACTTGGGATCCGACACCAGGACAACATATCCAGGACCTCCTGGCCCGGATTATCGAAAACCAGAGGATGGGGTATAGAAACATTTTCGGCAATGGCCTGCCTGTTCTCTTTATCCAGATTCCAAATTCCCTGGACCGGTCGGCCTTCGTGCATGAGAATGTCCCATTTCCGCCGCATGTGCCGATAAAAATGCTCCATGCGATAGGCCTTCTTGCCCTGCATGAGCGAAGCCAATTCCTCCCGGGAGGTCAGAAAGTGCTCGCTGTCCACTGCCCGGCAGGGAAACTGGGCCGAAACGACCAGGTTTTGCAGTTGATGATTCAGGCGGTATTCGTCCGGATGCTGGTACTCGAAGCGGTCATAGCCATTTTCAGTCATCAATTTGGTGATATTGTCAACCAAAGATTGAGTATTGGTCTGGTCATCCAAATGTATGTAATGTACATTGTGCCCCAGCTGACGTAAGCATTTGGCAAAGGCACGCATGGACAGGAAAAAAGCAGCCATCTTCTGGATATGATGGAGCACATAATCGGTCTCCTGCCGGATTTCCATAAGCACATAGGAGACCTGGTGGTCCGGCCCAGAGGCAAACCAGGAATGATGGATATTCAACTGGTCTCCAAGAATGAGTCGAAGAGTTGAGGACATAGAAGGTACCTTGGTTGCTTATCCAAAAATGGACAATTTCTGTAAACCTGATATCTTTGCCTTGGCTTATAATCAAGTGAGTACAAGCGAGATCCGATAAGATCGCTTTTTTTACTGACGTCTGATTTCTGATCTCTTAAGAGCCGGATCGTGCCCCGAACATCCACACATATCCCCACCCAAACCAAAATTGTCTATGCCATGCCCGGCTTGATTCTGGCAGTCGTGGGCCTGCCCCTGTATGTGTACATTCCCAAGTTTTACACCGATGTGGTCGGGGTTTCAGCCACCGCTCTGGGGGCCCTGATCCTGGTGGCCCGCTTGATAGACGCAGTCAGCGATCCCCTGGTCGGAGTCCTCTCCGACCGCACCCGCACCCGCTTCGGCCGGCGCCGTCCATACATTGCCCTGGGATCTTTTCTTCTGGCCGGGCTCCTGGCCGCCCTGTACATCCCGCCCCAGGGCTCCCAGACCATGCTCACCCTGTGGTTCGGCACAGGTTTGATCCTCCTTTCCCTGGCCTGGACCCTGGTCGATGTCCCCTGGGAATCCCTGGGCCCGGAAATAACTTTCACCTATGATGAACGGACCAGTCTGTTTAGCTTCCGGGAAGGCATGGTTATTGCCGGGACCATCCTGGCCGCAGCCTCTCCCCTGCTCATTGAACAGGCCCTGTCCCTATCCCAGTCAGACCCGGACCAGCGCAGGAAGTTCGCGGTCTTTGCCCTGATCTATGTGCCGATCATCGTGGGATGCTGCTGGCTGTGCGTGTGGCGGGTCAAAGAACGTGTGGCTCCGGTTATATCAAAGTCCCAGCCCGGCAAAGGAAAACCCGGAAAAGCCAGCATGGAACTGCACAGCTGGAAACAGACGTTGAGCAACCGCCCCTTCATCATTCTCCTGGCCGCCTATGCCGTGGCCGCCATCGGGGCCAACCTGCCGGCCACCCTCATAGTCTATTACGTGGAATACGTTTTGGGCGGCACCAAGGCGGAGATATTCATCCTCCTGTATGTCCTCTCCGGAATTCTGTGTTTGCCTTTCTGGCTCTGGGTCTCCCGCAACCTGGATAAGAAAAGAGCCTGGATCGGGGCCATGGCCGTGAATACCGGAGCCTTTCTGGGCGTCTTCTTTCTGGGTCAGGGACAGTTTACGGCCTATGCCCTTTTAACCGTGGCCTCCGGCATGGGATTCGGGGCCAGCCTGGCCCTGCCGGCAGCCATGCAGGCCGATGTCATCGACTATGACCAGTTCCTGTATGGAGAGCGGCGGGAAGGACGTTTCATTGGGGTGTGGTCCGTGGTCAAAAAGGCGTCCTCGGCCCTGGGCCTGGGTCTGGCCCTGCCCCTTCTGGATTTTTTCGGCTATCAGCCGGGGCAGGAGCAAAGCCAGCAGGTCAACCTGGCTTTGCGGGTCCTCTACTGCCTGGTTCCCTGCCTCTGCAACTTTGCGGCCATGGCTATCGCTCTGGCCTACCCTTTAAACCGCAAGCTCCATGAATCCATTGTACAGGGCATCGATACGCAACGCTTGGGCCGGGCGGTCCCCGACCCTCTTCGTCCCCAGATCATCGTCCACTCCAACCCCGGGGAAGCAACATGACTCTCCCTCTGGTCTTATTTATCAACCTGGCCGTGGCGGCGGCGGTCATGACCGGGGCCTGGGCCGTCCACCTTTACCTGGGCAAGGCCTCGGTAGCGGATTCCTTTTGGGGCCCGGGATTTGCGGTCATAGCCTGGACCACCTGGATCCTGGCCCCGGATCCCACCCTGCGCTCCGCCCTTGTCCTCACCCTGGTCTCCATCTGGGCCCTGCGCCTGGCCTGGCATATCACCCGCCGCAGCCGGAATAAACCCGAAGATCCGCGCTACCGGGAGATGCGGTCCAAGCATCCCCATACCTTCTGGTTACGATCCCTGGGCACCGTTTTCCTCCTCCAGGCTGGTTTGATGTGGGTCATCTCTCTTCCGGTCCAGCTGGGGATGCACAGTCCAGTCCCTCCTGAGCTGACCTGGCTGGACTGGCTGGGCCTCATCCTCTGGCTGGCCGGGTTTTTCTTTGAAGCGGTGGCCGATGCCCAGCTGGCCAGGTTCAAGACCGACCCGGCCAACAAAGGCCGGATCCTGGATACCGGGCTGTGGGCCTACACCCGCCATCCCAACTATTTTGGAGAGACCCTGATGTGGTGGGCCCTGTTTCTCATCGCCGCCCGGGTCCCGGGAGGATTGTGGTCTGGTATCGGTCCTCTGGTTTTGACCTTTCTGCTCCTTCGGGTCTCTGGAGTCCGCTTGACCGAAGCCACAATGGACAAAAGCTATTCCGACCTGGACAGATACAAGCAGCGGGTCAGTCCCTTTTTCCCCTGGCCTCCCCAAAAGGCACCAAAGCAGCAGAAGCGGTAGATGTATGTCCCAGCGTATTGCAGTCATCGGTTCCGGAGTCTCTGGCTTGGTGGCGGCCTATTACCTGGCCCGCCGCCACGAGGTGGTCCTGTTTGAAGCCCAGGACCGCTTGGGCGGTCACGTGAATACTGTGCGTATCGGTCCTGAATTCGGCCCGGACGCCGGATTACCGGTGGACACCGGATTCATCGTCTTCAACGACCGCACCTATCCCCATTTTATCCGCTTCTTGTCCAGCCTCGGTATTCAGGGATCGCCCACGGACATGTCCTTTTCCTACAGCGACCCAAGCAGGGGTTTTGCCTATGCCGGGACCGGGCTGTCCGGACTGTTCGCCAGTCCCAGACATGTGTTCAGTCCCGGCTTCTGGGCCTTTCTAACCGCCATCCCTCGCTTCAACCGCCGGGCGCTTCGGGATTTGCGCTCCGGTGACCTGGGAGACATAACCCTGGAGGAATATCTGGACCGCATCCGGGCCTCCGGTCGCCTGCGCCGGGATTACCTGGGCCCCATGACCCAGGCCATCTGGTCAGCCCCGGAATCCAAGGCCATGACCTTTCCCGCATCTTCGTTTTTGCGCTTTTTCGACCACCACGGCCTCCTTTCCCGCCCGGGGACCGTGCAGTGGCGTTTTATCCAGGGCGGCAGTCAGACCTATGTCCATGCCTTTCAGTCTGTCTTTCCTGGTCAAATCCGCCTGGACACAGCGGTCCAGGCCGTGGACCGGCAGGATCCAGACGGCCCTGTGGTCCGCTGGTCGGATGGGGATGAACGCTTTGACTCCGTGGTCATGGCCGTTCATGCCGACCAGGCCCTGGGCCTGCTTACAGATGCCGATGATCTGGAAAACCAGGCCCTTGCTCCCTGGCAGTACTCCCAAAACAGAACCGTTCTGCACCGGGACAGCTCCCTTATGCCTCATAATCCCAGGGCCAGGGCCTGCTGGAATGTACTCCGGCCTGCTGCGGACCAGGCCAATCAGAAGGTCCGGGTCACCTATTGGATGAACAGATTACAGCGCCTTGCGGCCAAAGACCAGTGGCTGGTCAGCTTGAACCCGGATCAAGAATGCGCTCCGGGGACCCAGGTCTATGAAACCATGTACGAACATCCGGTGTATACCATGGAGTCCAGCGCATCCCAAAAGCTCCTGCCGTCCATATCCGGCCGGAGACAGACCTACTTCTGCGGCAGCTACCATGGGTACGGCTTTCACGAAGACGGGGCCCGTTCCGCTGTGGATGTGGTGCACAAACATTTCGGGATCAGCACGTGAGCATCTCCTGTTTCTATGAGGCCTGGTTGCGGCATGAACGCCACTCTCCGGTCGCAAACATATTCACCTACAAGGTGCCTATCTTTGTCTTTGATCTGGCAGAGCTGGAAAACAGCAGCCTGGACAATCCCCTGTTCGCCCGCCGCCCGGCAAGTAAGCCCCGGAGAGTTGGCCGCATGCAGCTGCCGCGGCTTTTGTCCCTGCGGGAAAAAGATTACTTGTATGCCCGGCCCGACAGCCTGCGGACCAAGCTGGGGGAGGCTCTGGCTGCCGGAGGCCTGGATCCGGCTTTGGCCCAAGGGCATGTCCGCTTGATAACCTCGGCCCGGTTTCTGGGCTTTGGCTTTAATCCGGTCAGTTTCTGGTTTGTGTTTGCAGATGCAAAGGACCCTGCGCCGGCCGCGGTGGTGGCTGAAGTGAACAACACCTTTAAGGAAAAGCACATCTATATCCTCGAGGGCCACGACAGCCCGTCCTTTCCCCTCCGATATACAATGGCCAAGACCTTTCATGTCTCTCCTTTCAACGACATGCAGGGGGAATATACCTTCTCCTTTCAGGATCCGCGGAAGGGGCTGGATATCTGCATCGAGCTGGTCCGGGACGGACGTCCCCTGCTCACAGCCAGCCTGTGGTCAGATGTTCCGGCCTGGAAGGTCTCGGCCGCTTCCCAGGCCAGGTTTTTTCTCCATCCCCACCGGACCCTGACCTACCTCCGCATCCTGCGTCAGGCAGCCAGGCTGTACTTTCGACGCAAGCTCCCTGTGCACCAAAAGCCCGAGCCCCGGGACCCCATGACCATCCGCACCCCGGCCCTGGACCGGGGCTGGCTGATCCGGCTGATGGGTATCCTCCTTCCGGCTCTCTTTCGGCGCACCGAATACGGGACCCTGACCCTGGTCCAGCCGGACGGCAACAGCATGCGCTTCCAGGGAGTCTTTCCCGGCCCGGATGTCCGGCTGTGCATCCATGACTACCGGGTGTACAAGGCCTTGGGCCTGTCCGGGGACATCGGTTTTGGCGAGTCCTATACCAAGGGATGGTGGTCCACTCCGGACCTTCCGGAGTTGCTGCGCTTTTTTGTCCTCAACCGTGAGCAGATGCGGGTCTCTCAGGTCCTGCACGTCCCGGGTCCAGTCATCTGGATCTTCAACACCCTGCGTAGGCTGGGCGGGCGCAGGAACACCCAAAAAGGGGCCAGGGAAAACATCCACGCCCACTACGACCTGGGGGACAAGCTGTTCTCCACCTTTCTGGATCCCAGCATGGCCTATTCCTGTGCCTATTTTGAAGATCAGGACATGACCCTGGCCCAGGCCCAGGAGGCCAAGTACCGCCGGGCAGTAGAGCTTTTGAACCTGCAGGCCGGGGACCGGGTCCTGGAGATCGGCTGCGGGTGGGGAGGTTTTGCTTTATATGCTGCTGAAAAGACTGGGTGTACAGTCCAGGGGATAACCATCTCCGAAAACCAGCTGGCCTTGGCCCGGGAAAAAGCCAGGGAACGCGGCCTGGATCACCTGGTTTCATTTGCCTTGACGGACTATCGTGAGGTGTCTGCGGAATTCGACAAGATCGTATCCATTGAAATGCTGGAGGCAGTGGGCCATGCCTATCACCGCCGGTTCTTTGCCGCCCTGGACCGGCTCCTGGCTCCTGGAGGACAGGTCTTCATCCAATTTATCGCTATCCACGACCAACGCTACCAGGCCTATCGCTTTCAGGGGGACTGGACCCGCAAGCATATCTTCCCCGGCGGGCTGCTGCCCTCTCTGACCCGGATCCTGGAGGTCATGCGCGATGAGACCCGCTTCACCCTGCGCTGGGTGGAGGCCATCGGGCCGTATTACGCCAAAACCCTGGCCATGTGGCGGGAGAACTTCCTGGCCAGCACGGAGCAACTGGAGGCCTTGGGCTACGACCAGTTCTTCCGCCGCACCTGGGAGTACTACCTGTCCTACTGTCAGGTCGGTTTCAGCTGCCGGGTCATTGACGACTACCAGATTGTCCTGGCCCGACCGGAGGGTTTGGGACCGCCTCGGAGGTAAAGCAGAGGTGGGAACCAGGGATCAGATGTCGGGTGTCAGCTGACTACTTCCCTAGGCCCCCAGCCAGCGGGCGAATCCGACGCCTGCCGTGCCTACGGCGGCTGAAAGGATCATGCCCCACAATATATCCACCAGGGACAAGGACAACGACCAGTTTTTCAAAGTGGCCAGATTGGTCAGGTCATAGGTGGCGTAGGTGATGAGGCCGAAAAACAGCCCGCGCAGCAATCCTTGGACCAGAGAGTCCCGGGCCGCCGCCGGCAAAACCACAAAGAACAATAGGCCGGCCAGAAAAAGGAGGTAAAAAACGACCGCAGCAGGCCAGTTCACCTGCTCACTGAGCAGGCCCCCCAGCCTGGCCTGGTAGAAGCCCTTGGCCACAACCCCCAGCCAGAGCATATCCAGGACAAAAAAGACCGGAATCATCAAGATATATATCTTGCATAGGGTTAAAAACTGCATATCCTCTCCATGTTTATGATACCCCTGAAAATCTGATGAGTCTTAACGCGTTTCATATGTGATCATTCCGGCAAATTTTCCTTTTTTGCCCGCTTTGGGGCAAAAGATATGTCAGATTTGCCGGAGGCAAAGCTGACCTGAAAATATACCTTATCCAGGCCGGTATTTCCATTTGCCGGATCATAGGCATACACCACAATCTCATATACTCCCGGCTCCCGGATATCACAATCGAACAGAAAATAGCTTCGGCTGCCGGAGTACCTGCCCGGCACACTGCCCACCTGCTGCCCCTCCCTGCTGACCAGGGCCATTATTTCCATTGTATCGGAATCCCAGACGCCGCCCGGCGCCACCGGGCAGCCTCACATCATGATCAGGCTGGCTTGGATCTGAAGCTGGGATGAGCTTTGATCAAAGCTGGCATGATTGGGGGGCTGGAAAATCTGGACCGCAAAGCCGGGCATCTCCAGCATCCAGGCATCCCCGCCCGTGATATGCTTGCCGGGCAGCACCCACTGTGTGCTGGATACAGAGTTCATGTTCTGTGGCTGAGCCAAAGGTCCGAATGTTTCGACTTGGATCAGCCTGGGTTCCTCCAATTCCAGGTGGGCGGTAAAACACGCGGAGGTCAGATCGGAAAGCTGCTGTCCCCTCTCCCAGGGCCGGTACATGATCTTTTCGCTGTCTCCGGTGGATCCCCGGGTTTTGCCCTGGGCCAGAAGCTCTCCGGTCTAGTAGTCCCGAATCATAACCATCGCTCCGCCCATGCTGCTGCCCATGAACTTGGCGTCTTTGGTCTTTACTCGAACAGTTATTGTCGTCAGCATATATACGTAATCTTCCTATAAAAAGTATATCCAGGATTTCCATGGATTCAAAGAAAACTTGATAAGTAAATATAAATATTAATTAATACTAATTATACTATGCCTGTCAAGTGTAGAATATTGCCCCATCTAATTAAGTTATACGGTTTGATCTTGACCTTATTCTCATTTGTGGTCAAGAGAGGATCTGAGCAAAAATGGCATCCGGAAGAATCAATTAAAGGAGTATTCATGATAATCACGAGTCTTTTGGGAAGCGCCAGGAAAAGCGGAAACACAGCCACTATTCTGGGCTGGGTGGAAGATGAGCTGCAAACCATGGGTCACCAGGTTCAAAGGATATCTCTGAACAGCCTTTCCATCCACGGATGTCTGGGATGCGCAAAGTGCAAAGAAAAACCCGAGGCAATTGCATGTGTCCAAAACGACGATGCCATCGCCGTCCTGGAAACAATGATTTCCTCCGATGTGGTTCTTTTCGCCTCCCCCCTCTATTTCTGGGGCTTTTCCGCCCAGATCAAGGCCATTATTGATCGCAGCTATGCCTTAACGGTCAATTACCACCGTCCCGGGCATGCATCCCTGATGGCCGGCAAACGAATCGGCCTTTTGGCCACTGGCGGCGGCCCTTTTGAAAAGAACGCCGAAGGGATGTTTGCCGCCTTTGATCGGATTGCCGGCTTTTTTCTAGCTCAAAATCAAGGTGAGCTTTACGTTGGCGGCTGTACCGAGCCTTCAGATTTGACGGACAGCGTCAGACGCCAGGCCCTGGAGCTGGCCCGGTCTTTGGCCGGATGAGATCAGGCCGGACATCTCGCAAGCATTCAGGCCCCCTTCCACAAATGTTCAACACAGGTCGCATGATCGTTTAGAGACCAAAAAGCCTGGGCAGCATCACGGTTAAAGGGGGAAAGACAATGATACCCAGGACCACCCCCATGGCCACCAGGACAAAGGGCCAGATATTCTTGAACAGGTCTCCGAGGGGCACCTGGCCCACGGCGGAGGCAATGTACACACAGGCCCCCATGGGCGGGGTGATCAGGGCGATGGTGATGTTTAAGATGATGACGATGCCGAAATGCAGGGGATCGATCCCCGCGGCCGTGGCAATGGGAGTAAACACCGGGGTCAAAAGGACCAGAGTGGCCACTTCTTCCATGAACATGCCGATGACAAAGGTAATCAGGCTGAGCACAATCATGACCAGGACTTGAGAATGGGAAAAATGAAGAACTGCCTGGGCAAAACGTTGAGGCACTCTTTGATAGGAGAGGAGCCAGCCGATGATGGCCGCGGCCCCAATGATCAGAAAGATGACGCTGGTCAGGCGGCAGGTCTCGGTCACTGCGGTCCAGAACTTGCGAAGTTTCAGCTCCCTGGTCCACAAAAAACCGGCCAGGGCAACATACAGAACTGCTACAGCCCCGGACTCGGTGGGAGTCATGACTCCCAGGACAATGCCTCCGATTATGATCAAGGGGGCAATCAACGCCACCAATCCTTGAGTCCCGGCCCTGATCAGATCGGATAAGGAAAAAGCCTCCTGCATCTGGGGAAAGCCCCGGCGCACAGCGTAGTATGCATTCATGGCCATAAAGGCCAGGCCCAGAATAAGCCCGGGAATGATTCCGGCCACAAAGAGTCCTCCAATGGAGGTGTTGGTCATGGTCCCGTACAAAATCATGAAAATGGACGGCGGTATGATAGGTCCAATCAGGGAGCTCCCGGCCGTGAGCCCTGCGGCGTACGCCCGGGGATAGCCTTCCTTGCCCATGGCCGGGATGAGTATGCCTCCCAGGGCGGATGTATCGGCAGCTGCCGAGCCATTGACTCCGGCAAATATGATTGAGGCCACAACGTTGACATACCCCAGTCCTCCCTTGAAGTGCCCGACCAGGGCCCTGGAGACGAGCAAAAGGCGGTCGGTCAATCCGGAGGCGTTCATCAGCACTCCGGCAAAGATGAAAAAGGGGATGGCCATCAGGGAAAAGATGTCCAAGCCCCCGAAGAACTGCTGGACCATGAGCCGAAAAAGACCTGGATCTCCAATCCAGATAAAGCCGATGCAGGCAGTGACCAAAAGGGCGATGAACAGTGGCACGCCGATGATCATCTGCACAAAGAAGGCCAGGATCATGAGGATGGTCATGGGGCCTCCGCAGATTCGTACCAGCGGCTTCTCTCTGCGATAAGCATGAGCAGGTACTGCACACATAGCAGACTCATGCCCACTGGTACGGCCAACAGAGGAACGGTTTTGGGAATCCCCAGTCCCATGGTGGTGAAGTTGGACACCGACCAGGCATACCTCCAGCCAAGGACGGTCATGAATCCGGTGATGCCCAGAAAGAGGGCCCGGATCGTCCAGCGCATCGCGGTTTGTATCCGGGCCGGGAAGTATTGAACAAGGAGATCGATGCCCATGTGCTCACCCCGCCTCAGGGCAGGATTGGCCGCCAGCATAACCATCCAAACCAGGGAGTATCTGGCCAGTTCTTCAGTCCAGATGGGGGAGCTCAAAAAGAGATAGCGGGAAAAAACCCCCATCAGGATATCTCCAAGATTGAGGATAAAGAACAGGCCCGCGGCCCAGATGCTGCCCATTTCCAGCAGAAATGAAGCTCGCTCTGCTAAGCGGGCCCATGCTTTTCCGCTCCCTTGCGGGATCACTTCCCGCATACCTCGACCATCTCCTCCGCCTTCTTGGCTGACTGAAGGGCCTGGTCAATCCACTTCTGATCCACTTTCTTTTGCAGCCACTCCATGTACGCCGGCTGACCCTGTCTCCGAAAGGCCTGCATCTCTTCAGGAGAGGGGTCATAGACCTCCACTCCGTGATTGGCAATATACCGGACCCTTTCAGCCACCTTGGTCTCCACCTCAATACGGTTGATTTCATTGGCGTCGTGAGCTGCCCGGAAAACGGCGTCCCGCAGATCCTGGGGCAAACCATCCAGCCACTGTCCGTTGATGACCAGGAACTGATCCGAATACTGGATGTTGGCCGTGGTCATGTACTTCTGAACTTCATACAGGCTGCCGATGATGATGTACATGGGAGGGTTCATCTGACCATCGGCAACCCCGGTCTTTAAAGCCATGTACACTTCAGTCCAGGGAATGGGCGTTCCGGAAGCACCGAAGGCCTTGTACAGGGCCACCTGGGACTCATCCATGGCCCGAAATTTGAGGCCCTTAAAATCCGAAGGGGTATGGATAGGCCTTTTGGAGTTGGTAAAGGCTAAAAATCCGCCCTCCTCCACTGCTTCCAGGAGATAAACCCCGGTTTCAGCCTGAAAGGCCTCCTTGGCTTGGGACCAGAACTCACTGTTGTCGAAAAAATGATGAGCGGCCCGATAGGAAGAGAACATAAAGGGAATATTGGCGGCATACATCTCCGGAAAGACCGGGGCCACCCCTGCGTAGGAGGCAATGTTGATCATCGGTCCGCTGATGGTCTGTTCCATGCGCTGCTCTTCATTGCCCAGTTGACTGTTGGGATAAAGGGTGATTCGAATTCGGTCGTTGGTCCTGGTGGATACGAAGCGTTTGAAATTTTCAGCAAAGAGATGCACAGCATTTTCCTCTGCATCAGGGGGTCCGTTGTAGCTCATCTTGATCTCATACACATCCTGGGCCATGGACGGCGAGCAGAGTACAAGGCTCAAAGCCGCAAACATCCCTGCACATACAAGACGAATCACAAATGCTTGCATAACGCCTCCCGGGGTTGAAGTGTGGTCACGCACCAAAGCCTTGGCTTGAGATTTATCAAACTATAGCAACAAAGCGGTATTTTTCAATACCGCAGCTATTGATTATCCATGACCTGATCCGCACACTGATCCAATATCTGCCATATGGATTCCACCCACTCCAGATGTTCGGCCTTCATCAGGCAGGAACGCAAACAGGCCACTTGTTCCTGATCCCACTGTATATCCCAGGTCTGTTCCAGCAGGGCCTTGGGGAAGCTGGCTACCGCCAGGTGCAGGTTGCGCTTGGCTGCCTCCGTAAACATCTGCTGTGACAATTGTGAAATTTGGCTGGCTTTTGTTGCCCGCGGAACCCAGACCACGATGTCCAGCTCCGGCTCAAAGGCCGGCAGGAACCTGGGGTCATTCCGGATTTTGTCATACAGGGTCAGAGCGGCTTGACGGCACTGTTCAAGTTTTTTTGCAAAAGTTCCACCCGGGGTCAAAGGGAACATGCGCAGGGTGGACCACAAGGCCACGGCCGATGCCCCGGCCCGGGAACACTCCAAACTGATTTCACCAAGATGCAGCTCTGCAGAGCTGAAATACGTGTATGGAGAATCGTGCTTATAGAACCGGCCCACAGATGGATCCTTGAACAGTACACAGCCGCAGCCATAGGGCTGCAAGCCGTGTTTATGCGGGTCAACCACCACAGAGTCCACTTCAGTTATCCGATCAAAAGCGGCCCGGGTCTCTGCATCCAGATTCTGGGCCAGTGTAAAATAACCGCCATAGGCAGCGTCGGCATGAAGACGGAAGGAGTATTTCTGTTGCAAGTCCAGGATATGGGGCAAAGGATCCACGGCCCCTGCCGCGGTGGTCCCCATGGTGGCCACTACTGTGCCCACATCCTCTTGTCTGAGCACCTCCTCCAAGGCCTGCACATCCATCCTAGCCTTGTGGTCGCAAGGAACAGACTGAAAAGGGAGGTTCAGGACTCCAGAGAGCCGATTGTGGGTATAATGGGCCTGGTCTGAGGCCACAATCTTTTTCCCGGGATGAAGGTTTCCTGATACCCACAAGGCTTCCATGTTGGCCATAGTGCCCCCGCCGCAGAGATGTCCCAGATGGCTTTCCCATCCGAACATCCGTGCTATCTCGGCCACAGCTTCCTTCTCCATGCCGGAGCTGGCCCGTCCACCGTCCAGAGCATGGTTATTGGGGTTTACCCACATGGCCAGCATATAGGCCAAACGGG
>CAZUER010000113.1:0-13683 GCA_964619345.1 uncultured Desulfohalobiaceae bacterium | reverse complement strand
ACAGGGGTTGATTCCGGCGCAGAACTCCGTCTGATGAATAGAACCTTTGCTGGCCAGGATACCTATGTTCAAACCCATTACCTGGCCCGCTTCGAGCATTGGGACAGCCTGCAGACCAAAAGGCGATACCAAGAGTTCGCCGCCGGTTTTGAGATCCTGGATATTCTCCGGCTCCCGGTAGACTCAAACCAAACCCAGCTTTTCGATTTCTCGCACACCCTGCACCAAGAGGGTCGAACCCGCATTTGGCACGGCCTGGACCGTCTCAATCTGACCATGAACAGATCCTGGGGGACCCTGCGACTGGGACGTCAGGCTGTGTCCTGGGGAAACGGCCTTATTTTCCATCCCCTGGATCTTTTCAATCCCTTTTCTCCCACGGAAGTCCTCTCCGACTACAAGGCAGGCCAGGACATGGTTTCGGCCACAATTCCCTTCAGGACCTTTGATGAACTTCAACTCCTGGTTATTCCCAGGCGGAAAGAAAATGGATCGGTGCATTGGGATCGATCGTCACTGGCTGGAAAAGTGCACCTATTGACGGACAGGCTGCAGATGGACATCATGGCCGCTCATCATTTTGATGCCACGGTCCTCGGTCTGGGCCTGTCCGGGAATATAGGCAGCTCGGCCTGGAGAGCGGATATAACCTGGACCGGTATAGAATCCGGCCCACAGTATTTCTCTGCAGTGGCCAATGTGGACCGTTCCTGGGTTTGGGGGCAAAAGAACTGGTACGGACTCTTGGAGCTGTATTACCATGGACTTGGCGAAGCCGAACCTGAGCAGGCCCTGCTCAATGCAGATCTGATCCGGCGGCTGCAAAGAGGAGAAATATTTGTCCTCTCCAGGGTGTATTTGGCTTCAGCCCTGGAAGTGGAAGTATCCCCCTTAGTCCGTTTGAACATGAAAGCTATTTACAGCCTGGGCGATGGTTCCGGCCTGGTCCAACCCACACTGCGCTGGGATCTGGCCACCGACCTGGAGTTCATTGCCGGGGCAACCGTGTATACAGGAGATCGGGATACGGAGTTCGGAGGACTTGATGTGGAGACCCCGGCCGGGTCACTGACCATTGCCCCAGCAAACACCGTCTTTGCTTGGCTTACAGCCTACTTTTAGTCAGGAGCAACATACATGAATCAACATTCCCACCAGGTGGTTGAAAAATATGATGGTTTAATGGCCCTGGGTTTGGACCGGGAGACAGACGAACAAACAATTATCTGTTATCTGCAGAAATTCTCTGACGACACCCTTTTGCAAGCCCTGGTCAAACGGCTTTCAGACCAGGAAATCGAGGACATGGCCCAATATATCTTCTCCGTTCTGAAAAAGCACTTGTCAGAGGCCGAATACCACAGCCTGTTTCTCAAAGACAGACCCTGATGTGCATGTATTTCCGGTACGTATGAAACAAGAAGTTAGCGTATAAATCGATGTTTATGTAACCTGAGGAAAAAGAAGAAGATGGCCTGCCCGGCACTCAATTGTAAGCCAGACTTTTGTATTTTACAGTGACGCTCTAGTGCCGAATCATACGTTCATTGTCCGGTATCGACACGAAACCTTTCTTCCTCTGATTCCCCTCCCTGCCGCCTGTCTTCCAGGCGGGAGGGAGGGGCCAGGGGAGGGTTCTTTTTTGCGACACGTGAGATGTGCCAAGGCACTAGCTGCAATTGAGTGCCGGGCGGCCTACACAGTGGCAACCCAGTTTGTGGTCTTTTAGGAAGGGCGGTCCTCTCCGAGGGCCAGCCCTCTTTGTAAACAGTTTCATCCTCGATCAAATTGCGCGTCTGCCGCCAGCGGTGGCGCTGACCCCTGATCGCTAGCGATTGGAAAATCTTTTTTTGCACTCTCACCTATACAGCCAGCAGGCCACCCGGTGCCCGGATTCCGGCTCAAAATTCGGGGGGATGTCTCTGTCGCAGAGCCCGGAAATTGCCTGCTCGCACCTGGGATGGAAGCGGCAGCCGGGAGGAGGGTTGATCAGACTGGGGGGTTCGCTGACCGGGACTGGCCGGAAGGTGTGGGCGTTTTCCGGATCAGGATCCGGAATGGCCCGTAGCAGGGCCTGGGTATAGGGATGCAGGGGCCACCTTAACAGATCGGACACTGGGGCTTCTTCGATCAGCTTGCCCCCGTACATGACCAGTATGCGGTTGCAAAAAGAACGCACCGTGGACAAATCGTGGGTGATATAGCACAAGCCCAGGCTGTGGCTGTCCTGGATGCGGCGTAAAAGCCGCAGGATTTCCACCCGGACCGAGGCGTCCAGCATGGAAACCGGTTCGTCGGCGATGAGTAGTCCTGGACCGAGGATAAGGGCCCGGGCGATGACCAGTCGTTGCTGCTGGCCGCCGCTGAGCATGTGCGGAAATTTGGGCAGGAATTCATCCACCGGAGTCAGCCTGACCTCATCCAGGACCTTGCGGATCAACTCCTCCTGCCGCTGTCTGTTCCGGATCTTGTTGATGACCAAAGGTTCCCGCAGGATGCGCCGCACACTCATAAACGGAGGCAAAGCCCCGTAAGGATCCTGTTGCACATACCCCACCCGCGACCGGTATAAACTCCTTTCCCTGGACGTAAATCGTTTCAGATCCCAGCCCTCAAAGACGATCCTGCCTCCTGATGGGGCGTAGAGGCCAAGCAGGGTTCTGGCCAGGGTGCTCTTTCCGCAACCCGATTCCCCCACAATGGCCACCGCCTCCCCCTGGTGCAGGATCATACTGACTTTGTCCACCGCCCGGACGGTGCCAGCGGGCACAATGCCCCACTTGCGGATGGTGAACCCGACCTCCAGGTCTTCAACGCTCATCAAGGGGGTATCAGCATTGCTTTTCCCAATCATGTTTGGATGGCCTCCGCTTCGTACAGCCAGCACCTGGCCAGGCTGCCGTCCGGTGAGGTCAACATGGGCGGATTCTGCCAGCACTTATCAAAGCTTTGATCGCATCTGTCCCGAAAACGGCATCCAGGCGGGGGGTTGATCAGGCTGGGCGGGCGGCCGGGAATTGATTGCAGCTCCTGTTCTGCATGCAGTCTGGGCACACTGGCCATGAGCTTTTGGGAATAGGGATGGAGAGGTTGGCGGAAAAACGTGGCCGCCTCGGCCAGCTCTACCAACTGCCCGGCGTACATGACGGCCACAGCGTCGGCCAGCTCACTGCAGGTGCCTACATCGTGGGTAATGAATATGAAGCTCGTGTTTTGGTCCCCTTTGATCCTTTTCAAGGTGTTCATAATATTGGCCTGGGTGAGGAGATCCAGAGCGGAAGTAGGTTCGTCCAGGATAACCAGTCTGGGTTCGGCCACCAGGGCCATGGCAATAACAGCCCGTTGGCGCATCCCGCCGCTTAACTGAAAAGGATAGCACTGGATGACATCCTCTGGGAGGTCAACTTGACTAAAGACTCGAAGAATCCGGTCTTTGGCTTTTTTTTTGGTGGTGAGATCGTGGGCCAGCAAGGCCTCTTCCACCTGCCTGCCGATTTTGGCTACTGGGTTGAGGGCATTCATTGCCGCTTGAGCTACAAGGGATATCTTGACCCAGCGTACCTGGCGGCGGAATGTCTCTTCTCCCAAGCTCATGATATCAACCCCGTCCATCCAGATGTGGCCCTCATGCCGGGCTGCATTGCTGGGCAGCAGGCGCAGAATGGCCTTGGAAACAGAGCTTTTTCCACAGCCTGATTCGCCCAGGACCCCTACTGCCCGTCCAGGATAGATACGTAAGCTCAGATCATCTACAGCCTGGACCGGTCCTTCCCTGGAGCTGTAATACAGAAAGAGGTTGTGTATATCCAAAAGGGGAGTTTGTGCTATTCTATTATTGCGTCTCAAAAATTTTGCCTCAATTTCTGGCATCTGAAATTCATCCAGTGTTACACTTAAAATGTTTAGAATTTCGATATTCGTATTTCGAATTTCCGTGTCGTTAAAAGAAAATCAAGATGAGAAATTGCCACTATATGAGGCAAAACGTATACGACACGGTCCTAGTATCCCCTCAGCCTGGGATTAAAGATCCGGTCCAGGGCAAAACCGACCATGGCGAAGCCCAGTCCGGTGAACATGAGCAGAAAGGCCGGGCCCAAAACCCAGTAGTAATAGCCTTTATACAGTGCTCCCTGCTGGAAGGCGTCCTGGAGGACCTTGCCCCAGGTGGGGAGCAGTGGATCGCCCAGCCCCAACAAGGCCAGGGTGGCCTCCAGGAAGACGAAGGTGGGTATCAGGGTGACCAATTGAGGCACGATGACCGGAATAACCCGCGGTGTGAGGTAGAAGAAAACAATGCGTATGTTTCCGGCCCCATAAGCTCTGGCCGCCTCAATGTAGGGGGCGTTCTTGATGGGCAGAAGCATGGCTCGGTAGACCTTGACCCCCAGGCTGAAAATGCCCAGAAGGATGACCACTCCCAGCATGACCCAGATGCTTCGGGAGTACAAAGTTCCGATCAGGACCAGAAGAGGCAGGACAGGAAGGATGGCGTTTAACTCGGTAATGCGTTGAATAGCTGCATCCACCCATCCCCCGAACCAGACCCCGATGGAGGCAATGACCAGGGTGGACAAGGTAGAGCCCAAAGCGGCCAGGACTCCAAAAGCCAAAGCCACAGGTGTGCCCCACAGCAGGGCAACCGTCAGGCTTCGGCGGCGATGATCGGTTCCGGCCAGACCGTGCACCTGGCCGTAGGCCACGGCTTTGACCTCGATGCGGCTTTGGGCATCAAAGACATAGCCCTGAATAACCAGTTCGTACTCCCCTTTCAGGGGTGAGTTCTGCTTGCTGTTGGGCTTACTGAAGAGCCCGATCCTTGGATCCGCCTGCAACTCCGAGGCCAGCTCTTGGTTCTGGGTCACAGAGTAGGTGCCGTTTTGTCTCAGGGTTCTGGAGCCCAGATCAATCTCCCGGCCGTCCGGGGTGCGCCAGGTAAAGGTGGCGTGGGGCGGGCTTTTCTCGTATCTGCTGGTATAAAAAATCTGTATGTCCTGGGGAAAACCGTCATAGTCAAAGGTGAACGGCAGCCGGATCCGAATGCGACCGACTCCCCCGGTCCCTTTTTCCGTCTGGGTAGAGTTTGACTCGAAACTTCCCCTGACCACTATGGTTTTCGGATAGTAGTTTCCCGGCCAGAGATTTATGAGCATGGGCGATGCATTCCGGGGTGAATCCTCCCAGATCCCCTCACCAGCCCGCCAGAGTCTGACGGCCTGATCAAGGGGCATGGTGATCACGGTCAGGACAGACACGGCAATAAGGATGCCGACAATGGCCAGGCCGACAATGGCACTGGGGTAGTGCCGCAGCTCTTGCAGGCCTTTCAGCCAGTAGCTCATGCCCCGGGCTCCTGTTGACCGGCCATCACCCGCGGGTCCAAAAGGGCGTAGGCGATATCGAGTATAAATACGGTCAAAGCCAGAAGATAGGCATATATGACCACACTGCCCACAATGACCGGGGTATCAAAGACCCCAATGGCCTTGAACAAAAGCCTGCCCAGGCCGGGCCAGTTGAAGACGATCTCCAGAACAATGGATCCCATCCACAGGTTGATGACCGAAAGGGCAAAGCTGGTGACAATGGTCGGAAGGGCCGGCCGCAGGATATAGCGGCGCTGGATCTGGCCGGATGAGAGCCCTTTGGCCCGGGCCATCTCCACATAGTCTTCACTGGCGTGGATGAGAAAAAAAGTCCGCCAGTAATAGATGGAAATAAAGATCCCGCCGATGAACATGGCCCCTATGGGGAGAATCATGTGCCGGATCAGGCTGGCTATGTAAGGCCAGATCGCTTGTGGGGGAGGGGAGGCCACCATCCCCCCAAAAGGAAGGATCCGAAAGATGGAAGCAAAGATGAGGATAAAGAAGATGCCGTAGAACCAGGGAGGGGCCGTGGATGTCGGGGTCAGGGCCACCACTGCCCGATCCAGCTTGCTGCCATATCGTCTGGACAGGAAAAGGGCGCCAAAGATGGAGGAAAAAAATATGAGCAGTTGGGCCGGGGCGAAAAGGATCAAGGTGGCCGGGATGCGCTCCAGGAGAATGTGTCGTACCTGGCGCGATCCGCTGTCGCTGGTGATCTCCTGGGCTCTGCCCAGATCAAGGGTTACAGCGTCCCTCAGATAGGTCAGGCTACGAAGCATAAAGGGGCGATCCAGCCCCAGTCTTTCTTTTTCCAGCTCTACCTCCCGGTTCATGATCCGCTTCCGGTCCTTAGTTGGCAGGTTCTGAAACTCCTGGTTGGCCATCAGGCGGGCCCCGACCTGTTCCCGGATCTGGGCTGTTCTGATCTTGTCCACGTGGCCGCCCATATTGGCAATCAAGATGGTCAGATATACGCCGATGACCACAGTGATAAAGAGGACAACTCCGCGGCGGAGGATGTAGGAGCAGATACGGCCGCCGCCAGAAGCGGCGCTGAGAAAAGATCCCTTGTCTCTGGCCCTGGTCATAAGCCGTCCTCATTGTGAGGGAAGAGTGACGAAACTCAAGGTATCGAAGCTGGGGATGGCTATCTGTTTAGAGGATACGATAATTTCCAAGCGGTTGGATCCCGGATGGAGCTTGGCGGTCTGCTCCGGGCTCAGGCTCACCCGCCATCTGCCTTCTTCATCTGGCTGGGCGCGGCCGGAAAGGACCAATCTGTTTTGGCCGTCAAAGACCAGAAAGCTGACGAACCGTATCTCTTGAGGGTTGCATTCGGCCTGGCCGCAGCTGAGCCTTATCTCAAATTCCGCTTTGGAGCCCATCGGCACGAACTCCTGGGGCCAAGCGATACGTATCTTCGGCTTGCGGGGGTCTGTGAAGCGCAGCCATTTATCCGCCCTGTCCCGGTAATCTTCGAATCGCCTCAGGACGAGGACTCCCTGGGTGGGATGGACTGAATTCAAAGTAAAAGGTCCCAGGCCTACCCAAAAGTTCCCGGTTTCTTCTCTCCATTTGGCCAATTGCCGGTAGCGCATTCCAGCTTGCTCAGGCTGGATATAGGAATCCAAGAAGTCTGAAAAAGGTATAAAACCCTCTTCTTGTACTTTTTGCAAATGTTTATCCAGGATTTTGATGCTCGGACCGGAGATGTAGCTCATGTGCTCCACGCCAATTTTTTGGGCCTTGCTCTTGGAAAAGGCCAGCTCTCCCGCGGTCTCGGTTCTTATGCCCAGGGCGATCATATGCCAGGGGGCAGTGCCGCTGGTATAGGCCGGAAACAGGTAGGAGGCCCGGGAAAAGGCGATCAGCTCGGCATCCAGATACATATTGTCACTGTAGACCTCTACCACCAGGGGGTCTTTCTGAATGATTTTTAGGCCCTTGAAGTGACGGATAAAGGTTTCGAAAGCGGATACTGCCGAACGGTCATAGAGCTCGCTTTCTGGATCGGCCCGCTCAAAGCTGAGGATAAGTCCGGCCAGGGCGTCGGCCAGTGAAAGGGTGGTTCCGTCGTGCCATTTGGTTTGGAACAAATCTTCCTGATAGGAGATAACTGTTCGGGTTCTGGCCTCCAGGCCATCTGGATGTCTTTCCTGGACCTGAATGAATTTCTGCTGGGACGAATCCCAGTCGATCCAGGCATCGTCCGGAACCCGAATAGAGGAGGAAAAGGTCAGATCCACCCAGTCCAGGCTCTTTTGGACCGGGAGCCCCTCGCGTACAGTCACCTCGGCCTTGGTGATGTGCTGAGGCCAGGCCAAACCGGTGAAAGGATCGGACAGCAGGGCGGCATCAGCGGTAGCCCTTTGGACCATGGTGTCAAAGATCCAGTTGCTGCCGGCTACTGGGTTCCAGGGTTCAGTCAGCAGGCTTGAAGTGGCCAGGCGAAGTTGACCTCCGGGCTGGTCGGAAGAACGGATTGTCAAAGGCCAGAGCCAGGATCCGGCCATGCCTCCGGCCAGATCAGCAGCCAAATCCACGTTGGAGCGACGAGGCCAGATGGTCTTTTGGTCAACCAGCCAGATGCGCACTGAATCTTGCATGGCCAGCTTGGTGGCCTTGGCCATCATCTGCCTGCGCTGGTCCAGGGTCTCATAGTCCCGTCTGGCCAGGCGGTCTGCCAGACGGTCAAACTGCTTGTCCGGTGTGTAGCTCTGCCACAGGGGATCGGGGCGGCCTCTGGGGGTGAAGAAGGTATTGAATACCGAAGCCTCATCCCGGCTGATCCCGGAGTTTACCCAGCCTCCGGTATACAGATGCCACCTGCCTTCGGCCGGGTCGGAGCCGATCCAGATGGGGGAGGCCTCTGCTGCAGTTCGGTAGTCGCGGATGACGGTAAAGCCGATATCCTCAAGTTTATTGGCAATATAATCGCCAACCTCCCGCCTTTTGTCTTCCATCCGGATCAGGAAGGTCAACTTTACCGGTTGGCCCTGATAGTGCCATTTCCCTTGGATCCGCTCGGCGCCGAGCTCTTGCATCTCCCGGGTGATGACCTCTTTGGCCTCTTCCGGCTTATGCCCGTACTCAATTTCCAGTTGGCGGGCAGTGGTTACCAGCCGGGCATAGTCGGGAAACACAGTGCTGATGGGCAGGTAGCGGGGTTTGGCCAGGCCGCCGTAGATCTCCTGGGCAATATACTCCCGATCGATAAGCCAGTTCATGGCCTGACGAACGGACTGAAGGTGAAAGGGATTGAGCCGGTTCGTATCTCCGAAGGTCGGTCCCACCGGGTTGAAAGTCAGCTCCACGGAGGAGCCAAAGGACAAATCGTATCCCAGGATCTTGGAGTCCTGGATCTTTTGATGCAAGTCGGCATCAGATATACCCACTCCATAAACATCCAGCCTGTCTGCCTCCATCATATCCACGGCTCTGGCGGCGTCTCCCTCCTCAGAGACCACGATCTCCTCAACCCAAGCCCCGCGATGCTGCTGGGATTCGGCCTGGGCCTGCCAGGCGAAGAGGAGTACAAGGGCCAGCAGAACCAGGAGAATCAAGAAAAACTTGATCTGGCTATATCCGTGTCTCATGATGCGATCCTTTTCAGCAGGACTATTTATACCATTTCTCCACGTTACATGGTGGTGTTAAATTAATGTTGTTTTTGTTTTATATGCAGGCGGATGATATTCTTTCTTGACAAGTTGTCAAGCTTTGTGTAAACTTAAAATAAACTGAGCATGAGAGGTGTACCATGCAAATTATGACTGTGGGGGAATTGAAGAGCAGATTTTCGGAAATTCTGAAAAAAGTACAAAATGGCCAGGAAATCGTCATCGGGTATGGCCGGAAAAAAGAAAAAATTGCTGTTCTTATTCCCTATTCTGCGTATCATCCTGCATCCGAACGAAGTCTTGGCCTTCTTAAAGATAAAGCGGAATGCATTCTTCATGAAGATTTTTCCATCAGCGATGAAGAGATGCTGGAATCATGAACTTTCTCCTGGACACTCATACTTTTTTGTGGGCGCTTTTTTCTCCGGAAAAGTTAAGCCATGCTGCGATTCGGGAGATAAAAATCCCGGACAATTACCTGGCCGTTAGTGTTGTGTCCTTCTGGGAAATTTCCCTGAAATATGCCCTTGGAAAACTTGAGTTGATTGGAGTAAAACCTGACGATTTGCCTCATTATGCACAGCAAATGCATCTTGAAACACTCCAAATCAGTCCTGTTGAAGCATCAAGTTTTTACCTGCTTCCCCGGCTTGAACACAAGGACCCTTTCGACCGTCTTATCATCTGGCAGGCTCTTCAGCGAAAAATGACCTTGATCTCAAAGGACAAAAATTTTCAGGCCTACAGTCAATGGGGGTTGAAAACACTGTGGTAAAGTGTGTTGCAGAATTGTACAAAGATAATGATTGTCTATGATACTGCCATTGCAGGGTCTTTAGGAAGAGCTGCTTCAGATCATCAAAAATTTTGGAGGCCGTGGTGCAGCTTCATAGGTGCGGCTGTTTTTGTCCCCACAGGACATTTTAAATCTCTGCTCTCAAAGCCGTAAGCAAACGCTCCACATTTTCCGGCCTGGCCGTGTGGCCCATGAGCCCGATACGCCAGATCTTTCCAGCCAGAGGGCCCAAACCGGCTCCTATCTCGATTTTATGCTTTTTGAGCAGGTTGCCGCGCACGTGCGCTTCTTCCACCCCTGGGGGTATTTTCACTGAATTGAGCATGGGCAGCCTGTAGTCTGGATCCACAAGCATCTCCAGACCCATATCCGCCAAGCCCTGGACCAGGAGCTTGTGATTTTCCAAGTGCCGGGCGTAGACATCATCCAGGCCCTCTTCCAGGATAAGCTGCAGGGCCTGGTACAGTCCGTAATGCATATTGATGGGTGCGGTGTGATGATAGGCCCGGGAGGCGCCTTTCCAGTAAGACATGATCAAGGTCAGATCCAGGTACCAGTTGGGGACCTTTGTCTTTCTGGCCTCCAGCTTGGCCATGGCTTTGGGGGAGAAGGAGAGCGGGGCCAAACCCGGAGGACAGGACAGGCATTTTTGGGTTCCGCTGTACAGGGCATCGATGCCCCAGTCGTCCATACGTATCTCCATCCCGCCCAGACTGGTCACTGCATCCACCAGGTAGATGGTCTGCGAACCTTGCAGCAGTTTTCCGATCTCAGCCACCGGATTACAGACCCCTGTAGAGGTCTCGGCATGAACCACAGCCACAATAGCGTATTTTTTCTCTTTCAGTCTGGCCTGGACTTGACCCGCGAGCACAGGCGTTCCCCACTCAAACTCCAGGGTGTCCACGTCAGCGCCCAGCCGGGAGGCCACATCCTCCATGCGCATCCCAAAGACCCCGTTCTTGATGACCAAAACCGGATCCCCTTTTTCGATCAAATTGACAAATGCGGCCTCCATGCCCGCTGACCCAGTTCCGGACATGGGGATGGTCAGCTCATTAGCTGTATTCAAAAGTGTCCGCAAGCGGTCCTTGATGGAGTCCATGATTTGGATGAAGTAGGGATCCAAATGCCCGATGGTCGGCTTGGCCATGGCCTGGGAAACAGAGGGAGGCACACAGGAAGGACCGGGACCCATCAGCAGGATTTCTTGAATATTGTCGAGCAGATTTTGCATCATAGAACTCCTTTAACGGCTGCAAAAAATGACTTGATTATAAAATACATTGCCTTCGGGCTCAAATGTAATGCGGAACCGGCCTGAGGTCAAAAGCAATTGCTTGCAATTGACATCCTGATTCTTTTTTGTAAGGATAAATGTAATACTTTTGCGAAGACAGGAGATATGTATGCCTAAGCTCACCCAAAAAGGTCAGGTCACTATCCCCAAGCATATACGTTCCGTCCTGGGGGTGGAACCGCTTGACGAAGTGGTCTTTGAATATGACGGGAATCAGGTCGTGATTAAAAAGATGACTGGCTCTGTGGCAAATCTGAAGAAATATGTCGGCTATTTGGCCACTACAGAGTTCAGAAACGTAGATGAACTCGTTGATGCCCTTCGAGGTGATGTGGATGACAGTACTGGCTGTTGACACCAATGTCCTTCTGGATGTGCTCATTCCCAACTCCGATTTTGTTCAGGCATCACTTGATTGTTTGCTTCATGCAGGAGAGGCATCGCGACTCATTGTATGTGAGACAGTGTTTGCAGAGTTGAGTACCCAGTTCCCCTCTGTATTTACATTGAGGCATTTTCTTGACGAGACTGGGATCACTCTGTGTCCATCGAGTGCAGAAGTCTTGTTTTCTGCCGGGCAGGCCTGGAAGATCTATCATAGCCGAACATCACGCTCGAAGATCACCTTTTCCAGGTGTGGAAGTAAGCTGAACTCTTCATGCAGCGCATGTGGATATGAAGTGCAGATCCGGCAGCATATGGTCGCCGACTTCATGATCGGAGCCCATGCTTTGGTTTTAGCAGACGGTCTTATTACCAGAGACAGGGGGTTTTACCGTGGATACTTCGAGGATCTGCGGCTCATTATCCCAGGCAAGCAGTAACCAGGCATTACAATAATCCTTTTGACCGTCTTATCAACATTTCCTATATATTTAATAGCACAAGCCCACAATAGTACCGGTCATGCAGGTGGCCAGAGTACCAGCCAAGATAGAGCGCAGCCCAAGAGAGACAATTTCTGGCCTGCGTTCCGGGGCCAAACCACCCAACCCCCCGAGCATGATCCCCAGAGATCCCGGATTGGCAAACCCGCACAGGGCGTAGGTCATGATCAGTCTGCTTCGCTCCGAAAGCATCTGACCCTGCTCCGCCAGTTCTCTGTAGGCTATAAACTCGTTGAGGACTGTTTTGGTTCCCAGCAAGCTTCCAGCCGTAAGACTTTCTTTCCAAGGTACGCCCATAACCCAGACCACTGGAGCCAGGCACCACCCGAAGATGCGTTGTAAGGTCAGGGGCTGGCCGGCGGCTGCAGGCAAAAGACCCAGAAGCTGGTTGAGCAAGGCCACTAGAGCCACCAGAACGATGAGCATAGCAATGATATTGATGAGCAGCTTGACCCCTTCCAAAGTCCCGTTGGTGATGGCCTCCATAGAGTTGGATGCTTCAGAGGGAAGCATGCCATGGGCCGGAGTCAGCTGGGACGAAGAGACCGGGACCATAATTCTGGCTATGGCCACGGCAGCCGGTGCGCTTAAGATGGAGGCGATGAGTAAATGGCCCATGGCGTTGGGCAGGACAGGACGGAGCAGTCCGGCATAGAGAACCATGACTGTACCGGCGATGGTGGCCATGCCCGAGGCCATGAGAGTGAAGATTTCTCCGCGATGTAGGGAAGGGATGTAACGCTTGATGACCAGAGGGGCTTCAACCATGCCCAGGAACACATTGGCCGCCACTCCCAATCCTTCTGACCCGCTGATGCCCAGCATCCGCCGCAGCATCCAGGCAAAGGCCTGCACCAGCCTGGGCAGGATGTTCCAATAAAACAGAAGGGAAGACAGGGAGCTGATGACCAGAACCAGGGGCAGGCCTCGAAAGGCCAGGATATAGGTACTTCCTTCCCCGCTTACTTCAAAGGGGATATCGTCCCCTCCCAAATAGCCGAAGACAAAGGAGGTCCCGGCCCGGGTGGCATTTTCCAGGGCCATGACCATGGAGTTAAGGATCACAAAGATCTTCTGGGTGCCGGGCATCCAAAGCAAAACAGCGGCCAGGCAGAACTGCATGGCCAGACTGATGAGCACAACCCGCCAGGCCACGGCATTTTTGTCTTCGGAGAGACAAAAAGCCAGGGCCAGCAAACAGATGATGCCAAAGAGACCTTGGGCGATTTCCAGCATACCTGTTCTCGCGCTTGGTTATCGGCGGGACAGTATTGAAAAGGAACCCTCCCCTAACCCCTCCCTACCGTCTGGAAGACAGGCGGCAGGGAGGGGAACTAAGAGGAGGAGATGGTGCTTGGGTTATTGCTACTGCCATCTTCTCTGGTTCCCCTCCCTGCTGCCGCTTTGGGCAGGAGAGAGGGGTTAAGGGAAGGTCTCTTTTCTGCTACCGCTTTGGGCAGCTTCCCAGGGAGGGGTTCGTGCCTTATGCCTGAAGGCCTGTCAAAAAAACAAGACAGTTCTATCATCTCTTTTTTTGGTTGCTGGGGCAGCCAGCTTTAAAGGATATGTTCCAGAAAATCTCTGGCCCGGTCGGATTGGGGGTTTTGGAAAAAATCTTCATAGGTTCCGCGTTCCACGATTTTGCCTTCGTCCATAAAGATGATCTCGTCGGCCACTTCCCGGGCGAAGCCCATCTCGTGGGTCACGCAGA
>CAZUER010000112.1:4482-13898 GCA_964619345.1 uncultured Desulfohalobiaceae bacterium | reverse complement strand
CGGTAACGGGGGTTCAAATCCCCCTGGGGACGCCAAAAAATAACATATACGGAGAGGTGGCCGAGCTGGCTGAAGGCGCGCGCCTGCTAAGCGCGTAAGGGGCTAACACCCCTTCGAGGGTTCAAATCCCTCCCTCTCCGCCAGATTTCAAAAAAGGGTTGCGACTTGGGTCGCAACCTTTTTTTTGAGATAACGGTTATCACTCCTTTGGCCAAACCAGAGGTTTACAACTTTATTTCATCAGGAAGAATGTGGATTATCCCCAAGCCAGATCTGCATTCGCTGTCGATACCCTTCACATTATTAGCTCAATATAGTTATATATGGCCTGGCCCATTGCCACAGTGTCATCTGATGTTCCTCAAGCTATTTTGTTCCGGGCTGGAATTGCAATCCGTCTTTGCTGATCAGCACATGTCCCGTCCACTCCTGGCTCATTGCAGGGAAATCGGTCCTGAAGTGCGCCCCCCGGCTTTCCCGGCGGAATAGAGCCGATCTGATTATGGTTTCAGCCACCAGGATGGAGTCCATAACCTCCAAATGGGAGAGCAGCACTTTTCCCCTGGCCTGGGACGGTTCTGCTGCTTCCTTCAGGCTCAGCAGACCGTCCAAAGCTCTTTGCAGAGACTGACCCGAACGGATCACTCCGGCCTCCTGCCACATAAGGTCCTGGAGCTGTCGCTTCAGATCCTGACTCCTGGGAACCGGTTCGTGGCCATGGACCCTGCTCAGGTCCACAAGCTGCTCCCGGCACCAGTCAAGGGCTGGTTTGGAATGTATATCTTGATCTTTCAGTCCGTCTGCAGCCTGAGCAGCCGAATCTCCGGCAATTTTCCCGAAAACTGCCGCCTCGCTCAGGGCGTTGCCTCCGTAGCGATTGGCACCGTGCAGGCCGCCAACCACCTCCCCGGCCGCCAGGAGTCCTGGCAGTCCAGTCTGACAGTGCTCATCGATGAGAACCCCACCCATAGTGAAATGGGCTGCGGGCAAGACCGGAAGGAAATCGCGGTGGACCAGCTTGTCCTTGACCCATTCCTGCAGCTGGCTCAGATCCGGAATACCAAGAGTTTGAGAGGCATGACGCCAGATCTGGTCCTCGGTGCTGATGCGCAGAGCAATGGCTCCATGACACCCCCGCCCTTCATCAACTTCATGGATCATGGCCTGGCAGAGTTCATCCCGGGCGGCGATGGCCAGAGGACGCTTTTGAATGCCGTGTTTGTCGGCAACGTTTTCCATTTGGGCATTGGTCAATGTCCCTATTTCTGCCAGTAGCGGTGGAAGCAGACGACTGGTCCTGGACTGAGCGGCCAGACACAGGGGGTAGAACTGGACAAACTCCATGTCCATCAGAGGCAGCCCGGCTTGATAAGCCAGGGCATATCCGCTTCCAGTCATGGACTGGGGATTGTCTGTCCGGGCATACAGGGCCCCGGCCCCACCTGTAGCCAGAATGACCGCTTTGGCCTGCACAAAGACCGGCTGCCTCTCCTTTGCATACAAGCCAAGGACTCCGACAGCCCTGTTGTCAACTCTCACGATCCGCCAACCGTGAAAGGAGGAGAGAAAATCCACACCCATGGATTGGGCCTGCCTGACCAGGGGTGTGGTGATGGACATCCCTTCAAGACCAATCCGGTCAGGGCAGGAATCAAACCCTTTGGCCCGTTTCTGCAATGGAACGCCGATTTCTCCCAGTTGCCGTACAGTTGGCTCAGCCTGGTGGACCAGAAGGTTTAGAGTCTGTACCCGGTTCAGGCCCTGACCTGCCTCCAGGCTGAGGCTCTTATGCTCCTCCGGGCTGAACCCTTGGACACTGGTGCGGAAATGGCCCTGGCTGATGGCCGTGCAGCTGCCACTGCCCGGTCTGGATTTGGAGCAGACCAAAACTTTATGATTTTTCCGGCCGCAAGCCAAGGCAGCACACAGCCCGGCCAGGCCGGATCCGATCACGGCAATGTCGCAGGAAATATGTTGCATTACTCCTCACTTTTGTGGTCAAAAGTTCATTTTCGTGTAGTGTTGAACAGTTGGAGGCAATCCATTATGCTGAATAAAGAACATGGCCGCCAATGGCAAGGCCCGTATGAAACTAAATCAAAAAAATATGCTTATGACTGATACTTTACGCAAGACCCCCAAATATTCAGTCGGTGACTGCCTGGGTGTCACTCCACCAGCTGAAGGGCATATGCCTGTCTTTGACCAGGGGAGCTTTGACCTCATCACTTTTGCCTCTGATCTGAAACCCAAAGCCGTCAAGGATTGGACCAGGGGCAGGGCCGCCTACGGGGTGTATATCGAAAAGAGCATTCCGGTTTTTCTGCTCAACCTGGGATCCTCCTGGATCCTTGACGTGTACTTGAATATTTTTCTGGAATCCACTGAAGTAAGGCGTCTGTTTTTTGAAGGCGATCCCAAGAACTTAGGCGTTCACCTCTACCTTGTATCCTCTGCCGATGCGGTGGTCCGGGCCGTACGTTCCCTGGAGCTGAATTCCCAGGAGATGCTCCGCCTCAAAGAGGCCTGTTTTGATCAGCTCTCAAGCTATCCCTCAAAGGACGAGTGCTTCATTGAGGCTGAGCTATTGCTCAATCAGACGGACAGCAAGACGCTGCGCCAAAAGACGGCCATGCATGCATTCTAAATTTCTTATGCTCAATTCAAATGGACTCCAAGACCGTCTCAATCAGCCCCTGGAGCTTGGCACTCAAACCATCTCCAACCGGGCGATTCTGGCTCCCATGGCCGGCATCACTCATGTAGCCTTTCGGCAGGTCATGCGCCAATTCGGCGGATGCGGCCTGGCCTACACTGAAATGTGTTCGGCCAAAGCCATTGCCCATGGCCAGAAAGGGAAACCCGGGTATTTTCTCTGGGCTGAAGAGGAGCTGAAGAACTTGGTTTGCCAGGTCATGGGTAGTGATCCCCATAATATGGCCCGGGCGGCAGGAGTCATTGAAGAACGTGGTTTTTTTGGAGTGGACATCAATATGGGCTGTGCCGTGTCCCGGATTTGCCGCCAGGGAGCCGGGGCCGCCCTGCTCAAGGACCCGGACCGGGCGGCCCGGATTGTCTCCGCAGTACGCAAGACAGTTTCCTGCCCGGTCCTGGTCAAATACCGGAGCGGCTGGTCCGGCGATCCTTCCTTTGCCGCCGGCATGGCCAAGCGGTTTGAGGACGCCGGGGCCGACGCCTTAATCTTCCATCCCCGTGTAGCCCCGGACAAGCGTTCCCGCCCTCCCAAATGGGAGCACATCACCGAGGTGGTCCAGGCCGTATCCATCCCGGTCTTTGGAAACGGCAATCTGAGCACTCCGGAGGATGCGGCCGCCATGCTCGAACTCACCGGCTGTTCCGGAGTGGCTTTGGGCCGGATTGCCGCTGCCAGGCCCTGGATTTTCGCCCAACTGTCCCGCGGCCTTGATCCCTCAGCGGACATCGTGGTCCAAACAGCCAAGGACATGGCTCAGGCCATCTGGATCTGGTACCCCTGCCACATCGCTCCTGGCCTGTATAAGAAATTCATGACCTTTTTCTGCGCCAACTTCGCCTTCGGCCACACCCTGCGGCCCAAGCTGTGCGCCGGGCAATACCTGAAAGAGGTGGAGGCCAATATCACCGGTCTCCTCCATCCCTGTCCCCAGCTCCTGGAAAGGCCGAACACCCTATTGTTGACCTGGTAAAGAATTGGGCCCTACTTACTCTGGTTCCCCTCCTTGCCGCCTGTCTTCCAGGCGGGAGGGAGGGGCCAGGGGAGGGTTCATAAGGAGCATGCATTATGTCCGAATCAGATCCAAACCAAGCTGCGAATGTGCGCAGCCACAAGATAAAAAACTTTATCCAATCTCTGTGTCTACAACCATGTCCTCCGGCGGACCCATCCCTGACCATCTGCCTCCAGTCCGCAGGCAACCCGGATGGAAACCCGGAGGTTTGTGGTATTGACTCGGAACAAAACCGGAAAATATAATGTCTTATGTCCTCTCTCCTTGGCATTGATCTGGGGCTCAAAACAGGTTTTGCCCTGTACGATGCCCAAGACGGCCTGCTCTGGTACAGGTCCAGCAATTTCGGATCCAGAAGCAGGCTCAAATTCGGAGTTTTCAATGTACTGAAGTCCATTTCAGACCTGGAAAGAATTGTCCTGGAAGGAGGAGGAAATCTGGCTTGGGTCTGGGCCAAAGAGGCCGAAAGGCAAAATATTATTTTTAAGCAAATCACTGCCGAAACCTGGCGTAATGACCTCCTCTTTCCCAGACAGGCAAGCAGTGGAATCAAAGCCAAGGAATCAGCCATGGATTTGGCCCTGCACATCATCCACTCCTCCAAAGCCCCCCGGCCCAAGACCCGGCTCAACCACGACTGTGCCGAGGCCATTCTCATCGGCTACTGGGGAGTCCTGGATGCGGGCTGGATTTCCCCTTGATTCGCCTATGGCATGAATACTTATTAAGATGCTACTTGAGAACTAGAAAAGATTTAAAAAATATTTTCTGTGGTTGACGATTTTATTGTCATAGTTTATGCTTGATTATCTTTTTTTCATCTCATATTTTGAATATAAGGAGGTGAAGTATGGTATTATTAAGTAAGCAAACCTTATTACCTCATGAGAATTTTAGATTCTGCAATCAATGCAATGAACCAATTGATTTCACAAAAGAATTATCAGAAATTGGATTATGCGAAAACTGTTATTACAATAATAAGAGAACAAAAAATTATGTTTATTGCAACTATTGTGGGAATTTAATTTACTGTACTGATCATTATGATGGATATTATTAATAAATAAAAATAGATTACTCTATTCACAATATTTAGAATATGTTGTGCAGATACATTATATGTATCTGCACAGAAAATCCCATATTTCAAGATCAGTTTTCATTCTACTCATGACTGCCAGAAATAGGGTACTCTGTTTTCTGAGGTGACCTCTTTACCAGACAGCCGGCTTTTCCAAAGTGGGAATCCAACTGGCTGTCATGTCTTCATTCATCCAAATCATCATCTTCGTCATCTTCCAGATCATAATCATTGACCATCCCATCAGCCATGCCCATGGCTTCGAAAGCCACCTCGGAGACATCATCATCGTTGTCCCTCGTTAACCTAATCAAGATCGACTGCGACTTGGCGGGCTGAATGGTCCCCAAGGCCTCTATAGCCGTTAAACGCAGCTCTTTATCCGTCTCCGGGGAGAGGGCCAGAGAGGAGACATGCTCCCAGGCCTCCTCCAGCTGCCAGTTTCCCGCAGCCTGAACGGCATGATAATGGATCATTTCCTCCGGGCTTTGCAGGGACTCCAGGATCTCCCGCTCAAAGCCCCGTACATAGGCCATGCAGAACACCGCAGTCAGCTTCCAGTCGGAATCGTTACTGGAATAGGCCTGCTCGATGGCCTCCTCGTGCCAATCGGATTCGGCCCGCACCGAAGACTCCAAGGCACTCCTGCGGATACCTTTTGATACATCCGGATCGTGGAAGAGGGTATGCAGGGTGTCTTGAACGGACTGAAATATATCCTGAGTTATGGGTGAATCATCCAAAAAATCAAAGCCCTCTAGATCGGCCAGCTCCAGGGCCGGTCCCAAAGCTGCCAGGGACTGGCGCCGCAGTTCTTCCGGTTCGTCCGCATTCATGGCCACCTGAAGGAAGGCCTGGGCCAGCTCATCGTTTATGGCCACCGGATCAGCTCCCAGCTCGGCAGCCAGCATGCGGTCCTCCAGGCTGGCATTGGGGTCCAGCACTGTCTGAAGAAAGACCCCACCTGCATCTTCCGGCCATTCCCATGGATCCATGTTTTTCAATCTGGTCAGGTACATAATCATCTCCTTTTCACCGGATAAAGGTCAGCTCAGCCTCTGGCCACAGAAGGTCAGCTTGATCATTGAATGACTTTCTACCGGATTGCCCTGCGGGTCTGATCCCTTTATACTCCTATGATCCCGACCGGGCAATAACGGGAAAGAAGGTTCGCATATAAATATCCTGAAAAACAAGGTTGGAGAAACATTATCCCATTGCCCTCTGTGCAGGCAAAGACCAGGCCAGAGATGGGGCTGACCCCCTTCGCCTGCCCCTGGTCATTGCTTAAAAAAAATTGGGCACTCGCCTCCCCAATAGGACGGTATAATCAATCCCCTTCACTCTCCGGTCATTGTCCGGCAACAATCCGTAATATTTTTGTGTCTTGGTCCACAAAGCACTATTAAATGCTGGATCATAAAATTGTTGACAAAATCACTTCTTGCTGCAAAATTGAAAGTATCATAGAGATAAAAATGCAGTATGCTATCGGAAAATATTTTTTATACCAAAAACGGATTCATTTTTTTGCCGGCCCATAGAAGGATAAACTCACCTTGCAAACTACCCACTGCTTACAGACCATGGACAATTTGACTATTGCTTCGGGACTGCCGGCCCATATGCACCCACTCCCTTCCAATGATCAACATTCCCAAAATCTCCTTTTGTAAGAACTATGGTGGACGCAAGACAGATATGACCAAATGAAAAGATCGTGCATCTTCATGGACATCTTGGGACCAAGAAAGGAGTGGGAAGAGACTGCCTGGTCGCGAAAGCTGCTAACCTGCATAGAGATATGGTGTTCATAGCAGGCTATGTCGTGGTACATTGCCCTTGTTTGCTGCTCGGACTCCTGTTCAGTCCGGGGAAACCAGAACGTAGAGGAGAAAAGCTATGAAAACAACATGGTCAGGTATGGTTTTCTTGGTCACGACTCTGTGTGTCCTGTTCCTCTCAGTCCCGGGGGCCATGGCCCAAAAACCGATTGTGCTGGGCTGCCCCCTATCCACCGCCTTTCTCTATGGCTGGGATGCTGAACGGAGCATCAAGCTTGCCGTGGATGAAATCAACGCCAAGGGCGGAGTCGAGGTCCAGGGCCAAAAGCACCCCTTTCAGGTCGAAGTCATTGATACCAGAGATCTGGAGCCCGGCGTTCCTGTCAGCGAGGCCCTTTTGGCCGTGGAAAAGCTTATCCTGGAAAAGAATGCAGACTTCATCCTGGGGGGACCGGTACGCTCTGAGGCCGCCCTGGCGGCCATGCCCCTGCTCTCCAAGCACAAAAAGGTTTCCATCGTGACCACCGGGGTCCTCACCCCCAAGTATCACGCCATGGTCAAGGAGAATTACGACAAGTACAAGTATTGCTTTCGGATCCACGGCGAGGCCAAGCAGCTCGTAGGCGAGATCCTGACCAGCTTCGTCAATCTCCGGGAAAAATACGGACTGAACAAGATCTTCGTAATGGTCCAGGACGTGGCCCATGCCCGGGCTGCCGGGGAGATCATCAGCAAGGTGGCTGCCAAGAAGGACTTCGATGTCCAGGGTATGGAGATTTTCCCCACCGGCACCAGCGATTTTTCCATGGGCCTGCTCAAGGCCAGACGCTCAGGGGCCGAGATCCTGAACATCTGGATGGATATGCCGGAATCGGCCATTCTGCTCAAGCAGTGGTACAACATGAAAATCAAGGCCCTGCCTTTCGGCTCCACCCTGGCCGCGGCCGAGCAGCCTGGATTCTGGGAAGCCACCGACGGCAAAGGTGAATACACCCTGTGCAATGTGGTCAATGCCGGAAACGCCCCCTCGGAGGCAACTCCCTGGACCATGAAGTTTTACAACGCCTACGAGGAAAAATGGGGAGTTCCGCCGGAGGGACTGGGCAGCTCCAGCAGCTACATGGCCGTGTATGTCCTCAAGGACGCCATTGAACGGGCCGGGACCCTGGACTCAGACAAAGTGGTGGCCGCCCTGGAAAAAACCGATTTGATGGGTGTCTACGGCCGGATTCGCTTTGATCCTCAGTCGCACCAGGTCATACCCGCCCTGGATCCTGAAGAAGGAGCCGTGGGCAGCATTCTGCAGTGGCAGGACGGTAAGCGGGTGGTGGTCTTTCCCAAGAGCATCGCCACGGGTGAAATCCTTCTCCCTCCGTGGATGAAATAATGGATATCCTGATCTACGGCACCATCAACAGTGTGTCCCTGGCCCTCATGGCTCTGGGCTTTGCCCTGGTCTACGGCATCAGCCGGGTCCCCAACTTTGCCCACGGGGCAATCTATGTCCTCAGCGGCTTCATCACCTGGAGCCTGTTCCACAGCCTGGGACTGAACTACTTTCTGAGCATCGTCTGTTCCATGCTGGTCAGCGGACTCATCGGGGCGGCCATCTATCAGTTCGTGCTCTATCGGGTCAGGGGCATGGCCATTTCTGAGATCATTGCCTCCTACGCCATCGGGCTTGCCATCCTGGAAGGCCTGCGCTGGGGTGGATTCAAAGGGGCCACCTACACCTTGCCCTCCTTTGTACAGGGCACGATCTTCATTGCCGGCATTCCGGTGGACTGGCAACGGATTATGGTGGTCTGCTTCGGCGCTGCGGTGGTTCTTTTCTTGTGGCTGTTCACCCACTTTACCCGTCTCGGTCTGGCCCTGAGGGGCATGGCCCAGGACGAACGGGCGGCCCTGATGCTCGGGATCGACTCCGACCGCATGGCCGTGGTGGCCATGGCTTTCGGATCCATGCTGGCCGCCCTGGCCGCGGCCCTGCTTCTGCCTCTGGGAAACATTGTGGTCGAGGCCGGATACAACGTCCTCATCCTGGCTATTGCCGTCTGTATCGTGGGCGGGCTGGGCAGCTGGATGGGAGCCGTCCTGGCCGCCTTTGTCATCGGATTCGCCCAGATCCTGACCGTGGTTTATCTGGGGACCCATTTTCAGATGGTCATCGCCCTCCTGGCCATCATCCTTACCTTGATCATCAAACCTTCCGGTATATTCGGGAAACAGAAGGAGCTGGAAGAGCGGGTCTGATATCCGGTTTATCCTCCCGGACAGTGTCCGGGAGGATAAACCGGATACGGTAAAGTCTTCTTTGTGAAATAGTCGTGCACAATCTGATGGGTTACTGCCAACCAAAGGGTCGTGACCTTTTCAAATCCCTTGTAAAAAAGGCAAAGCCGATGAATCACGATCAAAAGCGCAAGGAACGGGTGGACCGGGGAATCAAGATCCGCTCGGACGGACTCTACGCCCTGATGTCCTGGCGTGAGCTCTCCTATCTCATCCTGCCCAGGCTGCTCCTGATCCTGGGACTGCTCCTGCTGCCATTTATTGTTCCGGGGCTCTACTGGCAGCGGGTCATCTCCATTGTCTGCATCTATGCCCTCCTGGCCCTGAGCTTCGATTTTCTGGCCCATTTCGTCGGGCTGGTCTCCCTGGGCGGGGCCTTCTTCATCGGGGTCGGAGGCTATATCACCGCTGTGCTCAATGTATATATGGGGCTACCCATCATTGTGACCATTCCGCTAGCCACCCTGCTCGGAGCGGTTATCTGCACCTTCCTCCTGCTGCCCTGCCTTCCCCTGCGCGGAGTCTACT
>CAZUER010000112.1:0-4472 GCA_964619345.1 uncultured Desulfohalobiaceae bacterium | reverse complement strand
GCCATCATCACCCTTATGTATCCCCTGATGCTGGGCCGGGTCATCGAGGCTCTGGACATCCTGGGCGGAACCGACGGGATTATGGGGCTGGACAGCTTTGCCAGCTCCTGGGTGGAGCAGTACGTGATCATCACCGCGGTGCTCTTCTCCCTGTTCGCCGTGAGACGGCTGGTCAACCAGGATCTGGGGCTCATCTTCCGGGCGGTCAAGGACAACGACCAGGCGGTGAAGGCCTCGGGCATCAGCATCACCTTGTACAAGGCGGTGGGAGTTTTCATAGCCTCGGCCATGGGCTGTCTCGGCGGGGCCTGTCTGGTGCACATCTACATGTGGTCCGGCATCTCCCTGCTGGCCCTTGATTTTTCCATTCTGCCCATTGCGGCCACGGTCATCGGCGGAGGCGGGACCCTGGTCGGCCCCATCATCGGATGCCTGATCCTGGTGCCCATTTCCGAGCTTCTGCGGGCCTTCGGCACCCTGCGCATCGTGTTCTACGCTCTGATCCTCATGGCCTTTGTCGTCTTTCGCACAGAAGGAATCATGGTTTATGCCCGCCGGAAATACGAGCAGTTCGAACGCTGGGTCAGTATTTAGAATGAAACTGTTAACAAAGGGTCGTTATGAACGAACAACCAGTATTGGAAGTTAAGGGGCTGTCCAAGAAGTTCGGTGGGATACATGCCCTGAATCAGGTGGATTTCCGGGTGCACAAGGCCGAGATCCTGGGCATCATCGGACCCAACGGCTCGGGCAAGACCACCCTGGTCAACTGCATCACCGGGTTCATCAAAAAGAGCTCGGGACGGGTTCTGTTCAAGGGCAAGGATATCAGCCGCAAGCCAGCCCACAAGATCGCCGATATGGGGGTGACCCGGACCTTTCAGATCATGCGACCCTACTACAGCCTCCCGGCCTTTAAAAACCTGATCATCCCCCTCTACTCCCCCCGGGCCAAACGAACCGGGGGTTGGAGAGGCGGGGGCAAGCTCGGGGACCGCAGCACAGTGGGTATCGACATCCTGGAGGAGATCGGCTTCGAGCGGGATTCCTTCGTGCCCTACAAATTGGCCTCCACTCTGTCCACGGGCTACCTCAAGCGGCTGGAGCTGGCCAGGTGCCTGTCCCTGAATCCGGAAATCATCTTCTGCGACGAGGTCTTTTCCGGTCTGAGCATGAGCGAGATCGCCAGCATCCTGCCCCTGATCGAACGACTGCAGATGGACGGAATCACCCTGATCATGATTGAGCACAGACTGCGGGAGCTCTTTCAGGTGGCCAACCGGATCATGGTCCTCAACTTCGGGGAAAAGGTCACCGAGGGCACACCGGACGAGGTCATGGCCAACGCCAGGGTCAAGGAGGTCTATTTCGGATCTGAAGAGGCGGAGGAGGTCATGGAGTATGCTTGAGGCAAACGGGCTGATGGTCTTTTACGAGAACATGCTCGGCCTGAACAATGTGAACGTCAAGTGCGAAGAAGGTCAGATCGTCGGTGTGTTCGGGGCCAACGGGGCCGGCAAGTCCACCCTGATGTACGTTCTCTCCGGCATCATGGAGGATATACAAAAAAAGGAGCACATGTCCGGCGGGGAGCGGATTACGGTTCTGGGGCAGGTCCATTTCCAGGGCCGGGATATCACCGGGCTCAAACCGAGCCTGCGGGCCAAAATGGGCATGGTCCTCTGTCCTGAACGCAGGCGCATCTTCAAGGAGAGCAGCGTCCTGGAGAACCTGCATATCGGCGGCTACCTGGCCACCTCCAAGCAGGCCTCCGAGACCCTGGACTATGTCTTTACCCTCTTTCCGCCTCTGAAAAAGCTGAGCCGGAGACTGGGCGGGGTCCTGTCAGGCGGGGAACAGCAGATGCTGGCCATCGGCAGGGCCTTGATGGCCCAGCCCTCTCTCCTGCTCCTGGACGAACCCTTGCTCGGACTCAGCCCGCTGATGCAGGCCACCTTGATGCGGGCCACCAGGCGGATCCATGAGGAAAAGGGTATATCCATCGTGGTGACCGAACAGTACGCCCGACCGGTCCTGCCCATTGTGGACTATGCCTTCATCCTGGAAAACGGGGCCGCGGTTCTCGAAGGCACCGGACGGGACCTTCTGGACAACGAAGATGTCCGCTCAGCCTACTTTGGAGTCTGATCATGAAAACCAGCCAAGCGGAACTGGACAGAGAGCTGACCTACACCAGATTCGATCGGATGAGCCAGAAGTACCCCAAGCAGACGGCCGTGGTCTATCTGGGGCAGCATTTCAGCTATGAACAGCTCAGGAATCTGAGCCTGTGCTTTGCTGGAGCCCTGCAGGAGATGGGTATCCGCAAAGGCGACCGCATCATCATCTATATCTCCAATTGCGTGCAGTGGCTCATCGCCTTTCTGGGCATCCAGAGGCTCGGGGCGGTCATTGTCCCGGTCTCCCCGATTTACACGTCCTTTGAGCTGGAATACATGATCAACGACTCCGGTGCGGAAACCGTCATCTGCCTGGACACCAATTTCAGCTATGTCCAGGAGGTTCTGCAGACCACCAGCCTCAAGCGGGCCATCGTGACCAATCTGGTGGAGCTGCTGCCCTGGTGGAAGCGGACCCTCGGCTTTCTCCTGGATAAGATTCCCCAGGGCAAGGTCAGCCGGGACAGCCGGATTGTTTCCTTCAAGTCCCTGCTCAGCCACTCCCCCCTGGACTCTGAGCCCGACCTGGACCCGTACACCGATTTGTCCTACATCCTGTACACCGGGGGGACCACCGGCTTTCCCAAGGGCGTGCCCGGCAATCACATCGGCATGACCTCCTATGTGAATGACGTCACCGAGGATGTGGCCGGAGATCACCTCCAGGAAGGGGGTGACGTCTACATCGCCATCAATCCCCTGTTCCACATCATGGCCCTGGGCCTGTGCATGTCCATTGGCCTGAACAAGGGCAACACCGTCCTGGTCATGCCCACCCCTCAGGTGGATGCCATCCTGGAAACCATTTACCGCTACCGGGCTCGCTGGATCTTGGGCGTCCCGGCCCTGTACCGGATGATCCTGGAAAACGATCGTCTGGATCTCTATGATCTGAGCAGCTTGAAGTTCTGCTACTGCGGCGGAGACGTTTTGCCCATGGAGGTCTTTAAACGCTGGAACGAGCTCTTCCAGGTCCCCATTTATCAGGTGTACGGCTCCACTGAAGCCGGCCATGTCACTTACAGCAGCCTGGACAAAGAGCCCGACCCCAAGACCATCGGCTTTCCACTGGCCAGCCGGGAGTGCATAGTGGTCGACCCCATCACCCTGGAGATTATGCCCCCGGGTGAGAGCGGGGAGCTGCTGGTCACCTCCCCCTACATCCTGAAGGAGTACCTGAACAAGCCGGAGGAGACCAAGCGATCCTACGTGAGCATCAACGGCAAGGTTTACTACCGCATGGGCGACTTTGTCCGGCGCAACCAAGACGGCCAGTTGGTCTATGTGGAGCGCTCTGCGGACATCATCAAGCACAAGGGCTACCGGGTTTCCGCTTCCGAGGTGGAAGTGGTTCTCCAGGATCATCCCACAGTGATCGATGCCTGCGTGGTGGGGGTCAAAGACCAGAAGGTCGGGGAACGGATCAAGGCCATCGTTGTCATGAAGGAGGATACCCGGGGCGTGGGCGGGGCCGAGCTGCTCAAATGGTGCCGGGAACGGCTGGCCTCCTACAAGGTTCCGGCCTATATCGAATTTCGGGACATGCTGCCCAAGTCCAAGGTGGGCAAGCTCCTCAGGCGGGAGATCCGAGACGAGGAAAGCCGGCGCATGGCCAAGGACAAGGAGGGGTAGGCCAGGGATCGGGGTCAGGGGGTCGGGTGCCGGGAGACTGTAGTCAGTAGTCGGTGGACTGTAATCAGAGGTCTGCAATCGGGGGTCAGGAGGCGGGGATCGGGGGTCAGCCCCGCCGCTAGCGGAAGACTTCCTGTTAGATCAAGGAAGATACGGACGCCCTTCTCCGTCATTGCCCGGTCCGGCACTCACTTGCTGGACGCAAATCATATGCTTTACTGGGAGATTAATGCTGCAAGTGAGTGCCGGACAATCTAGGGGAAGGTCATTCTATCTGCTCTGGATTCTGGTCCCGGATCGGGGTCCGGGATGACGTTCCTGCACTGGAATGACTGAAAAGTACCGGAAAGGTCGCTGGGGTCCAATTTGGATTATGTCATCTGGTTTTAAAGGAGGCGGGCCATGGACATTATGCAAGCCATTAAGGAGAGGCGGAGCTGCCGTCAGTTTCTGCAGGAGCCTGTTCCCGAAGAGCTTCTGGAGAAAATCCTGGAGGCCGCGACCTGGGCCCCCTCACCTCTGAACCTGCAGCCCTGGGAGTTCGTGGTCATAACCAGCCAAGAGGTCAAGGAGGCCATCTATGCCGAGGCGGAGCGCTGCCGGCAACAGACCATGGAGGTAAGCGGCTGGAAATGGCTGGAAGGGTATTCTCCGACCTAG
>CAZUER010000111.1:0-13948 GCA_964619345.1 uncultured Desulfohalobiaceae bacterium | reverse complement strand
GCCACCGCCGCCAGCAGCGCCCTCCGGGGCGGCAGCCGCTGCTGCTCCTCCTCCTTCGCCGGAGACGGTGACCACACCGTGTTTTTTGACCTCGTCGATCTTAGTCAACAGCTCGTCCACTTTTTTGATGTAGTCCTCTACCTTGGAGGCCGAGGCTATGATCTGTTTTTCACCCTCGTTCTTCATCTGGGCTTCGTAGTCAGCCACCTTGCTCTCCAGGGCGGCAATCTTTTTCTTATTTTCTTCCAGGACGCCCTCATATTCGGCCATCTTGTCTTTTTGCTCTTTCAGGGTCTGGCGGTATTCATTCAGCTTGGAAAAAACGGTGTCCGCTTCCTCCTGGGCGTCTGTGGGCAAGCTCAATATGGAGACGTTATCTCCCAGCTCAGTGACCTCTTCCTTCTTTAGCCGGGCCAATTCAGGATGCTGTTCGTAAATCCAGGCCTTGGTCAAAGCCGAGGCAAAAGGAGCTAGTTCTTTATCCACATCCTGTTGGGTGGCAAATTGGAGAAGTTCCATAACGTCCTGTTTATAGGTCCCTGCCGGGGCCCGTAAGAAGGACACGAAAGTTTGCATGGGAAAAACCTTGCGCGCATCAGCCATGACAGCCTCCTTGTTATACGACAAAAAGTTTGTTTTGATTCCTCTCGACTTCAGTGGAAATGCGCCCGATCCGCCGGGCAAAGGTCAAGGCTGCCACCCTGTAGACCAGATGTCCCAGTTTGGACCACGGCAGATAGGCTATGAGCATGAAGACCGAGATGAGATGAATATAATAGACAGGGTAGGCCAATCCAGGCACCCCGAGTAAACGAAAGACCTGACTCAATATTCCGGTGATAGCCACAGCCCAGAGGACCCAGATCAGATACCAGTCGTAATACGACGATTCGTCCTTTGTGGTGTCCGTCAGGCGGCGCCGGGTCAGATAGACCAAACCTACGACCATGGCGATGGCTCCCAGGTTTCCTAAGATCTTGACCGGGTTCCATAAGGGCATGGGGTAGTGCATATGCAGAAAGGGCAGGATCTTGCCTCCCCAATGGGTCAGGGCCACCACGCTGGTGACGATGAACAGGGCCACAAAAGCGTAGAATAAGACCAAATGTCCCTTGAATTTGACTTGATCGGATTCAGTTTCTCCGCAATCCTTCCATTTTTTGTGGGTCACAACTTCGTCTTTAATGACCTGCCATAAGCTGACCCACAGATTTTGAGGGGGTTTGTAGCCGACGACAAAGGTCTTGGGCTGGGAGGCAAAGGCGGTATACAGGTTTTTGATCCCGGCATAAAAACTGTACAGAACAAAGACAGCGGCCAAACCAAAAATAGGATCGATGCTGTAGTCTCCAGGAAAGATCATGCCGAAAACGATCTCACCCTGCTCATTTACCGGAAAAGCTGACCCATGCATGCTGCCGGTAATGATCCAGACAATAAGATAAATAATGGCTGGGATGGCGATGAGTTTAGGCAAATGGCGGGCAGAGCTCATCCATTTGCCCAAGAAGGATGGTCCCACCAGGTTCCGGTAGGCCATATTGCGTAAAGAAGCCATGAGCTCTCCGGGCTTGGCCCCTCGGGGGCACTGCTCGGTACACTGTCCGCACTTGTGACACAGCCACATGTCTATGTCGTTGACCAGTTTATCTTTCATTCCCCATTGAGCCCAGATCATTTCCTTGCGGGGGAAGGAACTGTCCATGGGCGATAAGGGGCAAACCACACTGCAAGTGGCGCATTGATAGCATTTCTTCAGGTCTTGGCCGCCTGCAGATTGGAGCTCTTTGACGAACTCGAGATTGGGTTGGATGCGCAGCACCTCGGACATATATCCTCCTCCTAGAATCCCTTGAATGGGTTCGGACCCAGTTTGAAAATTTCGTCTACAAAAGAATCGATGAGTTGGGGAACACGGTGGTAATCGTCAATGGCCACCTCTTCCTGCCGGACGCGCTCCAGTTCAACACCCAGACGATCCAGGGTCTCGCCGATGTTGGTCATGCGGCGATTGCACAGTTCTGAACCCTTCATGAAGTGGCACTGATAATCGTCGCCGTACCTGCAGCCCAGGAGCAGGCAGCCGTCGTTGCCCTTGGCCATGGCGTCGGCGATCCAGATGGTGTTTACCGAACCCAGACACCGGACCGGGATGATCCGAACATAAGGGCTCCAGGAATGGCCTTGCTGGGCGGCCATATCCAGGGCCGGATAAGCGTCGTTTTCACAAGCCAGAACCAGGATACGGGGGCCGTCCTTGTCCATGTCGTCCGGGACTTTGATCTGAGTGATCATGGACCCGATCTGGCCCACGCTGTAGTTATCAAAGGAGATGACCCTTTCCGGACAGGCCCCCATGCAGGTCCCGCACCGGCGGCAGCGAGCGGTGTTCGGCTTGGGGGTTCCCTTTTCATCGTCGTCCAGGGCACCAAAAGGGCATTCCTCGGTGCAGCGTTTGCACTGGGTGCAGCGTACAAAGTTGAACTTGGGGTAGGTCAAGTCTCCGGAGCGGGGATGGACAGACACCCCCTTGTTCACCGACTCCAGGCACTGGATCGCTTTTAAGGCCGCCCCTTGAGCGTCGACCATTGATCTGGCCAGGGTCATGGGTTGATGAACGGGCCCTGCGGTGTAGATTCCGGTCCGTCTGGTTTCGTAAGGAAAGCAGATATAATTGGAATCGGCGAAACCGTCGAAAAGATCCAGATCAGGGAAGGCCTGTCCCTGCCGGTAGGCAAGCTGGATGACAGGGTCCAGGGCTGTGGTCGGTACCAAGCCGGTAGGCACCACCACCAGGTCCGCTTCCATGGCGATGTTTTCGCCCAGCAGGGTGTGTTCAGCCCGGATCAGCAAGTTGTCGTTGCCCGTGGTCTCAATGGAGCCGACTTCCCCTTTGGTCAGCATGATTCCGGGATCGTTTTGGGCTTCCTTGTAATACAGCTCATTGATGCCCGGGATCATCATATGCTCGTATATGATAGCGGCAGTGGATTCTGGCAGAAATTCACGGATGTATCCGGCCTGTTTCAAAGCGGTCAAAGAGGTGATCTCCGAGGTGTAGTTCATGTGCTTGTAGTTTTCGGTCTTCACAAAAACCTCTTCAATCACCGGCTCCTCATCCGCCTGTTCGGCTTGAGCCGCCTTTTCTTCTTCCAGGCGCCTTTTTTCCTCTTCTTCTTCCTTGGCAATATTTTGCAAGAGCTTACTGTAGGCCAATACAAAGACCACATTGCGAGGAATTTTCCCGTCACTGGGCCGGGTAATGGATCCCTTTTTGGCCATTTCTTCCAGCTCCATGGTGGTGACCACGTTGGGGCTGGTTCCATAACCTAAAGGTTTGAGGTATTTTGTGTCTTGAGGTTCCCAGCCGGTGGCCAACACCATGGAGCCCACCTGTTCTTGGACCTCTTTGTTGCCGCTTTTCAGGGTGGCGGTGTACTGACCGGGCTGTCCGGCCAGTTCTTCAAGGACGGTCCCGGTGTAGACCTTGATTTTAGAGTGGTTCTGGACCGCCTCTATCTTGTTTTCGATGCCTGTGTCTTGAGCTTTGGTGTATGGGGAAGCCAAGGGGAAGGTCTTGTACATTTTGGCGGTATAGCCCCCAAGCTGCTTCTCTTTTTCCACCAATATGACATCGTATCCGGCCTGGGCGGAGCTCAAGGCTGCATTGAGCCCGGTCCAACCACCACCCAGAACCAAAATAGTCTTGGTCGTTTCCAGGGTTTCCGGCTCAGGGACCTCGGTCTTTTGGAGCTTGATAACTCCCATATTCACATAGTCGACCGCCAAGTCCATGAGCAGGCCGGGTGCTTCCTTGTCTGCTTGCGGCCGGCTGCCGTCGGGGTTCTTGTAGGCCCAAACGCCCAGTTCGCGCAGATTGACCCGGTCAACAAGTATGGATGGGCCGAAGTCAAAAAATTCGAAATCAACCCGAGGGGAGGAACCGCAGATGCAGACCGCATCGATCTCGCCTGCATCTATGTCGGCTTTGATAGCCTTATGTCCGGCATCACTGGCCAGAATTGGTTCCACCTTGACAACGGGAACTGCATTGCCCCATTTGTTTTTCACCTTTTCCGCTAAGGCCTCGCAGTCGAGGAGCGGACCAATATTCGCCTTATCGAAATAGACACCGATTTTCTCGGCCATGGGTTACCTCCCTCTCACCGTTTGAATGGCTTTCATCGCCGCGCTGGTTGCCGATTCGGCTGATTTCATAACATCCAGGGGCTCGGCCGCGCACCCGGCAGCAAAGATGCCGTTGGTTTCAGCGCTGAGGACAAAGCCTTCCTCATCCACTTCCATGTTCAGAGGCAAGGGCTGGCCGGCCAAGCTTGGTTGCATGCCGGTGGCCAGAACCACCATGTCGAAACAATCCTGTTCTTTGTTCCCACTTATAGTATTTTCTGCCGTGACCCAAACTGAGCCGTTCCGAATGTCTTCTTCAACTTCGGCCACCTTGCCCTTGACTGTCTTGACCATTGGATCGTTTAAAACCTCTTGAGCAAAATTGTCATAACGGCCCGGAGTTCGCAGGTCGATATAAAAAATGGTCACTTCCGTGTCCGGATATTGTTCGCGCAAGTATTTGGCGTGTTTCAGGGAGGCCATGCAGCAGATATAGGAACAAAAGGAGAGGTGGTTTTCGTCTCGAGATCCGGCGCATTGAACAAAAGCCACTTTCTTCGGAGGACGGCCGTCGGAAGGACGCAGGATTTGACCCTGCGTCGGCCCGGACGGAGCAGCCAGGCGTTCCATCTGCATGTTGTTGATGCAGTTTTGGATTTGACCGGCTCCCAGGGTGGTCAGATTGGTTACATCATAGGGCTTCCAACCAGTGGCCACAATGATACTGCCCACGTTTAAGGTAATGCTTTTCTCTTGGTCATTGAGATCAATGAATTCGCTCTGAGAAAGCTTTTTGCGGTCATTTTCATCAATGTGATCGGCATCCAGGACGTAGCGTTGGGGAAAGGCGAAAGGCACGTCCATGTACAGGGCCTTACGGGTGGATAGACCGAATTCGAACTCATCCGACACGTTTTGGCTCAGGCTGTCAGCCAGAGCCTGTAAATTGGCACTGTTGGGGGCGGTGTATCTGGGTTTTATGCGGACCGCAACCTCATAATTGCCTGCTTTTCCGCTCACCGAGACCACTTCGGCCAGGGTCAGACATTTGACCTTGGAGTTCTTCTTGATACGTTGGAACTGGATTTCCAATCCGCAGGACGGGGGGCAAAGCTTGGGAAAGTACTTGTTGAGCTGCATCACCCTGCCGCCCAGATAGGGACCCTTTTCCACGAGATAGACCTCATGGCCGACCTCGGCGGCTTCCAGGGCGGCTGTTATCCCGCTAAAGCCCCCCCCAATGACGAGTATGCTTTGTGACATGTGGTTCCTCCCTCAATCTAACAGCTTGAGACTCGTAGCGATTTTGGAACGAAATGATATATGACGAAAAGTTCCACCCCAAGTCGGAGTGGTCTCTTGCATGATGGAGAGTTGGGGTGTGACGTTGAATCGATGGATTGTACCCGATCAGGGCCCGTCCCACCCAACGAAAACGGCCTGAGGCCAAGCAAGAAGTGGATTCTTGTTTGGACTCAGACCATTTCCATACCCAAAAAGGCCGCAGACGTCCAGCGCCTGCGGCCCGATGGGACGTGACAGTTACGGACTCATGGGATCAGGGATGACCTGGATGTAGGGGCGCTTAAAGATCGTGATTTCGCCCTTGTCCGCATCGTACTTGGAGTTAACGAAGCATTTCCACTTGGAATCGTCAATGCCCATGAAGTCGGTGCGGTAGTAGAAACCGGGATAACGGCTTTCCTTACGGAACTCGATGTGCTGCATATGCAGGCGGACAGTCCACAGCCGATGGAACTGTTCCCAGCAGCGCAGGAGTTCGTGCAGGTCCCGGGCACCAAGCTTCTTGGAGTCCTCTTCCAGCATATCCAGGAGATGGAAGCCGGTCTGCAGCATAGCTTCGGAGGTATTGTACATGGTGGAACATCCACCGCCGTACTCGTCCGTATGCTTGATCAAGCGCTGCATGAAGTTCCTGGGAGTGATGTAGTTGGGGTTCACGGAAGGATCCGTAGACTCCTCCTTGCCTTCCAGGAAGTTGTACCAGGGCTGATAGATCTCTTTTTTCAGCTCTTCTGAGCTCTGCTTCAAGGCCGGCTTGTAGTCCTTGTGATCCACGCACCAGCGGATGAGCTGCTTGGCGGCGATACGACCCTCGGCATGGGAACCAGAGGAGAACTTGTGTCCGGAAGCACCCACGCCGTCTGCGCAGGTAAACAGACCGTTGACTGTGGTCATCCGGTTATAGACCTTGCCGTTGTCGGCTTTGATCTTGTAGTCCTCAGGGACCCAGTCTTCGTCCGGACCGGAAACCCAGATGCCGCAGCATCCGGAGTGGGAACCGAGCAGATACGGCTCGGTAGGCATGATCTCAGAGCCCTTTTCTTCAGGCTTGATGTTCATGGCCGCCCACAGGTTGGCCTGACCGGGGCACATATCCAGGAAGTCTTCCCAGGCTTCAGATTCCAGGTGCTTCTGATCAGCCTTGGACAGCTCCTTGAAGGTGGTCTGCAGGGCGGTAGCGGTGTCCATGAAGATCGGACCGCGACCGTCACGAATTTCCCGCATCATCATGTGGTTCCGCAGGCAGGTGGGAACAACACCACCCAGGGCGTATCCACGATCCTGGTAGGGCTTGAGCATGGCCGCATTGGTCTGGGTGTAGTCTTCGCCCTTCGAGTTTGTGGCTTTGGCTTTAAACAGCAAGAACCAGGCCCCGACCGGACCGTACCCGTCCTTGAACCGGGCGGGAACGAACCGGTTTTCCATCATGGTCATTTCCGCCCCAACCTGAGCGCACATGGAATAGGTGGAACCGGCGTTCCATACCGGGTACCAGGCCCGGCCCATACCTTCGCCCACGGAACGGGGTCGATACACGTTGACCGCGCCGCCGCAGGCCACGACCATGCCCTTGGCCTTAAAGATGTACACCTTGTTTTCGCGAACGGAGAAACCAACTGCCCCGGCCACCCGGTTTGGTTCGTTGGCATCCAGAAGCAGCTTGACCACGAAAATACGCTCCATGTAGCGCTCTTCGCCTAAGGCGTTCTTGGCGGCTTCAGCCACGATGACCTTATAGGATTCACCGTTGATCATGCACTGCCAGCGACCGGAACGCACGACCTCGGCCCCTTCCCGGACCTTAAGGCCTTCTTCCTTGGCCTTGGCGCCATCGTAGTTTTTGCCGTCCTTTTTGACCCAGATAGGCAGGCCCCATTCTTCGAACAGATGCACGGAATCGTCCACGTGACGGCCGAGGTCGAAGATGAGGTCCTCACGGACAATGCCCATCAGGTCGGTACGGACCATGCGCACATAGTCGTCAGGCTCATTGTTGCCCAGGTAGGTATTGATGGCGGACAGCCCAGGGGCCACAGCGCCGGAACGCTCCAGAGCGGCCTTGTCTACGAGCAGAACTTTTACACCATGTTTATCGCCCCAACGGACGGCTTCTACAGCCGCACCGCAGCAACCCATGCCACCGCCGATAAGCAAGGCATCGGTTTCAATCTCAACCACTTCCGGCTCTGCCAAAGGCAGGCCTTTGGTAACGTCTTTTGTTGGAAGTTGAGGCATATATCTCTCCTTTAAAATTTAGTTGAAACTCAGTCAACGCGAGACATTGACCAGGAGTCGAATCGATTCTAACGGTTGCCGCCGGAGCACTGAGTATCCAGCCAGCACTGACTGGTGTCCATGTCCGAGCACTCAAACTTTTTGTTCAAGACTTCCTTGGGTTTCTTCAATTCGGTCTCGGTGTACAGCAACTGGTCTTCCAGGTCCCCGGCTTCAGGTTTGCCGCCAAAGGGATCGATGGAGCCTTCCGGAGTGGTCCGGATGGGGAACTTGAAGCGCTTGACTTCACCACTGCGGAACTGGATGGTCCACATAATGTCTTCAGCACTACGCAATGGGATGCTGGTGGCACCCATGGGCGCGAAGTCGGCGTAGGGCCGAGCGGAGATAGCGCCCTGGGGGCAGATCTTAATGCAGGAGTAGCATTCCCAGCATTCGTAGGGCTCCTGGTTATAAGCCTTCATCTCTTTTTCATCCAGGATCATCAGATCGTGGGGGCAGATGTACAGGCATGCAGTCTTTTCTCCGCCTTTGCACCCGTCGCATTTTTCAGGGTTCACATAACTTGGCATCGTGACCTCCTTACAAACTGTTTTTGAGTGATAAAACCCTTCATGGCATGAATCCTGTGTATGTGGAGAAGCAAAGGCCCAGCCCTCGCTTCCTTTGCAGGTCTTGCCCAGGGCAGTTCGGCCCTGGAAGGGACTTCCTTCCCGGGAAAATCTTTATTCCAGCTCCTTGAGAGCGTCGGTGACCACTTCCAGACTTTGTTTTTCCACGACCTTGTCAAAGAGCTTGTTCTTTACCTTGGCCGGCAAGAGCTCGATGCTTCCAGTGGTGGATGTGTCGTGCTTGGCCCCGTATTTATTGACCAGAGTTTTGGCCTCTTCGTCCGTGGCGTAGACTACCAGGACCTTGAGTCCGGCCAGGCGCTCTTCGGTGTGATGGGCCAGGCCGGCTTTTTGCAGTTGTTCGTAACGTTCTTCGTTGACCCAGACATAAATAGGATTCTTGGCAGCAGACATATGTGTTGACCTCCTCAAGGTGTCCGACTACAGGGGTTCGATGTTGAAGACCGGGGTGCGTTTCTCCAGGTATTCCTCAGTGACAAACGGGGAACCCTGGCCGTACTTTTCCGAGCAATTCATGATCTGGTCAAAGACCTCCGGCCGGATAATCAGGCGCGGGGGCTTGACACCGTCGGTGACAATACTGCGGATCAGGGTACCGCTGAACTTCTGCTGCTTATCCTGGTGGTTGCACAGGCCTTCACTGGTAATCTCAGCGCAGACCGGGCAGTACAGCCAGTTCATGGAGTAGACCGGGGTGATGTCCAGTTTATCCCGGACTTCGTCCAGGAGATGATGGGCCTCGTAGGCGCCGTAGTAGTCGCCGACCCCGGCGTGATCACGGCCATACATATGGTGAGTGATGCCCAGGTTGGTGCGCAGGATGGCGTGGAAGATGGCTTCCTTGGGTCCGGCGTAGCGCATATCCCAGAAAGTCAAAGTGGTGATGTGGTTGTGCGGTCCGAAGTAACCGGCTTTTTCCAGCTCGTCCTGACAAAGGATGATGGCCTCGTCAATGTAGTCCTTAACCCGTTTTTCTCCGATGATGGCGTTGACCACCACACCCACTTCCGGCTTTTCAATGGGCAGGTCGGCATAGGTTTGGAAGAAAGCGCCTTTCATCAGCCATTCGTGGCCGGTATGGGGCACGTTCCTGGTCTGATGGGCCACGGTCCGGCTCCAGCCCTTTTCCTTGATCACCTGCCGCATTTTCAACGGAGGCAGAAAGTAGGGACCATAAGGATCGTTGATAGTTGGTTCTTTGACCAAAGTGATCTTGCCACCCACGAACTTGTCGGCAGTTTCGTATATCCTTTTGCACCCGGGATGTTTGTCTTCGTCGGTCCCGAAGATGGATTTGGCCATGGCCTTTTTATCGTAGTCAAAGACTTCTTCGATCTCGAACAGAGCCATGGGGTTCCCTTGATATGTTAGGACCACGGTTTTGCCTGGAGCAGCACCATAATCGGCCACTTCCTTGTCCGAGAGGTCGAAAAGAATGGGAATGGACCAGATGGTACCGTCGGCCAGCTGCATCTTATTGACCACGGCGTCCACGTCCGCTTTGTTCATGAAGCCTTCCAGGGGGGTGAAAAAACCGTAGGAGATGCCGATCACCTCGTTGGCCAGCTGGCGGCGAATGGGAATTTCGGTCAATCCTTTAATTTTTTCCTTAGCTTCAGCCGGCTGCAGAATACGTTCTTTGATTTCTTTTCCGCCGTGTCCTATTTCAGCCATATACCGTCTCCTTTCTGTTGACGTTGCGAGCCATGATGACCGTCACAACATTGATTGGTTCTCTTGACCCCGGCGATGCTGGTTGGGGCTCTGGTGTAGCTTCTATATAACTCACTCATAATGCTGAATTAAATCTCTATTCTCCTTCCGCCCGCTTTGCTTGTGCAAAAAATAACAAGAGGGGGCCGACCTGTCAAGCAAAAGGCACAGGGGGGAGTATGGAAACGTCTGTAGTCCGGGTTGGGCCAATTGGGCAATATGCTGTGAACAGGTCGATCATGTAAGTATGTGAAGAATGTATCGGCAGGTTGGACTCCTTGTGAATTATGGAGCATATGAGAGTGCTCCACCTTTTTGTGAAAATTCAAACGAATTGTCAAGCATCAATTACCGGGCTCTTTCCCAAACTTATGATCAAGAAATGCCTTGCTCGGTATACGGGCATGATTTATGGTTTGGGATTGTTCGAGGGGAGAGCTCAGGTAATCAGCAGTGTATGTGATGATGGCCGATGGTCAAAAGGGTGCTGATAAGGGCTGGCGATGGATTAATGAATGCAAAGTGAAGATATGGATACAGAGGGATGAAACCCTCTTGGAGTGGAAGAAATGAAGCGTGGACAGAATGACAAGTGGCCGGGATCGTTTAAGCTGGACAGCATAGACCGGAAGTTGGTTCAGCTTTTGGCTGAGCGGTCCATGATTTTGTCACAATCGGCCAGGGAACGGAAAGGAAAAGACCGGTCCTTTGTCGATCCGGAAAAGGAGAAACGGCTGTGGGGCATATGGAGGCAGGGAGTTGAAGAAAACGGGCTCAATGAGCGTCTGCTGCGACAGGTGTTCAATTTGATCAACGGACTGGCTTATGAACAGGCGGAGCGCAGGGAGGACTGGGTTATGGATCTCAGGCCGCGCCTGGAGCCGGTTGATGTCGATTTGCCCGGTCCGATGGACACGTTGAGCAGCAGGATGTGGCTCGTTCAGGCCGCCGCTTTGGGTCAGGAAGTTCGTATCCCTGGAGCAGTCCTCAACGACGATCTCATTGAGCTGGTCAAGGCCTGTAATCAGGCCGGGGCCAATATGAGCTGGGATCAGGAAGGGGCCAGTTCCGGAGCAATCGCTTTGGAATTTGACCATACCTCAATTTTTGCTGGACAGGATACGTTCAATTTTTACCTCCTGCTGTGCCTGGCTATGTCTGCTCCTGGAGTATGCCGATTTAACGGTGGGGCGCGGCTGAAGTCTGAATCCATGGGGTTTGTTTCCAGTGTGCTTTCAGCTTTTGGGGCTCGACTGGTTTCCTTGGTTCCAGGTAGTGAGGGGGTGCCAATCCGTGTGGAGGCCAGCGGCCAGATACCCCAGGGCCTCCAGATTCCCGAGAGTGCCCCTCCTGAATTGGTTCTGGCCCTGCTCCTGTGGTCTCCATTGTGGGCCCGGGCCAGGGGTGGATTTCATTTGCAAATGCCCACCGGTCAGGCCGCTACCTGGGGGTTTGATAGAATTTTTCCTTTGTGGGTTCAGATGGGGGTGAAATGGAACGAAGACGGGCGGACTCTGATCCTGCAAGGTGATGAGTTGGCCGTGCCGTCCCAGCCACAGATAGATCTGGATCCGCTTTTAGCCGGGTATGTGTTGGCCATGCCCGCCTTTCTGGGGGGACGGGTCCGATTGTATGGGGAATATCCCCAACGTGGTGTGGAAAGAGAGATTATAAAGCATGTTTGCCATCAGGTAGGTATGGAACTCAGTTTTTCTGAAGGCCGGATCCAAAGCACTCGTGGCCATGCTCGAGCCCAAAACCTGAATATTGATTGCAGTCTGACCCCGAATTTTGTTCCCCTGGCCCTGGCTATGGCCGTGGCTGCCGGCGGGGAGAGTGTGATTTGCATCGACTCGGGGCAGGATATGGACTTTGCGGCCCATATCCTCAGCGGTCTGAATATGGAGTCGGAGCAGCGAAGTGCTCAGGAATTACGGATCCGTCCGGCCAGAGGGCGGCAACAGGAACCCTTGGCAGTGACCGCACCGACTGCCTGTTGGGGTTTGGGGCTGGCTCTTATTGCTTTGACAGGATCACGCCTGAGCCTTAAAAATCCTGGGGCTTTGACAGCCCTGTGGCCCCAGTTCTGGACCCTTTATAAGGAGTTACCCCGGCCCAGGGTGAAGACTGCAACCTCGGGCAGCAAAAAAGAGGAGAACAAACATGACCAGAAACGGCGACGGAGAATTGTGGAATGACCGGGATCTGGCTGATCAGGAAACCGAGCTGGAGCGGCTGAGTCGGGAAATGAAGCAGTGCGAACAGGCCATACAGGATTTACGGGAGAAGGAAGATCCTGAGCAGGAGATCTTTTTTGCCCAGGAAATCTTTGCTCGGCAGCAGGAGAAGTTGAGAATAAAAGTGGAGATCGATGTGGGCCGGGCCAGGAAGAACCGCTACCTCATGGCCCGGGGGGTGTAGAAGATAGAGGACAGAAGACAGAGGACAGATTAGCCGGAGACAAAGCTGACCTCTGGTGTCTTATTATTCCATTTTGCAATCAACGTGAACTCCAGTATGACATCACAGCAATGGAACCAGATATAAAAATCAGCATGTTCGCAAAATGGAATCAAAGCTTTTTTTCCATATGCATGACATTTCCCCCTTCCTGCTCCGAGAATCCATATTTTAAGACATCCACAGTTTTCCGGATGATATAAAGGCCCATACCCGTTTCCCTGGGATTGGTCACATCCGGAGTAGGAATGCTGGATGGATCGAACCCTGGACCGAAATCAATAACCTGAAGGATAATGCTGGTCTCATCGAACTGCAGCTTGAACTTCAGCTTTCCGGGTTCCTGAAAAGAGTAGGCATGGCGTATGACGTTTGAGCAGGCCTCATAGATAATGAGCTCCAGGTTGTAGGCCAGCTGGTCTTCCCGGCCTTGGAGGGAAGGATGGCGGGAGAAGACAGCCTTGCAGAAGTGGCCAATAGCCGGGAGATACAAGAGATCGGCCTTTATCTCCATGGCAATATCCGGGTCTTTCAGATATGATAGCATGATCGCATCCAGTTTCAGGGCTGATGGGTGTGGTCGTGAGGAGACACCGTTCACGATCGGCCAATGAGATTCATCTATAAAGAATATTTATCCATTTTGTAGATGGGGGGGTTGTCCGGTGGACTCCAGGACAGCCCGCCAATAGTTGGAATAGATATTAAGTTTACGTCGTTTTTGAGTAACCAATTCCAGAGGGAGGTAGATATAGCGGTCTTGCAAGCGGGTAACAACCATATTTGTTTTTCCGGCCATGGCCGCATGCACTGCATGTTGACCCAAGAAGCCGCAATACACATTGTCACTGGAATTAGCCGGGACAGATCTGATAATATAGCTGGGGTCTATATATTTTAAGGTGATGGGCATTCCTTGTTCTTTGAAATAGGATTTGATTCTGTCCTGGAGCAAACCGCAGACATCAGCCAGGACCGGATTACCGGAAGCGTCAGTAAGTATATCCCCATTGCCGTCCACCTCAAACCGGCACAAACTCTGCCCGGCCCCTTCGGCCACTACGACCACTGAGTGTTTTCGATTCACAATACGTTCATGGAGGTGATGCAGAAAGCCATGCGGAGGGTCAAGATCAAAGTGTTCTTCCGGGATGAGGACAAAGTTGACGTCTCGCTGGGCCAGGGTTGCTTCAGCAGCGATAAATCCGGATTCCCGGCCCATGAGCTTGACCAGCCCAATGCCGTTTGGCGCTCCTTGTGCTTCTGTATGGGCGCAGCGAATTGCTTCCGTGGCCTTGGATACAGCGGTATCGAAGCCAAAAGACTTAGGCACGAAGTAGATGTCGTTGTCTATAGTCTTTGGTATCCCGATGATGGAAAGTTTGATGTTTCGCTTGTGGACTTCCCGGGAAATGGCTGCGGCCGCTTTCATGGTTCCGTCACCACCGATGAGAAAAAGGATGTTCACATTCATG
>CAZUER010000110.1:0-13973 GCA_964619345.1 uncultured Desulfohalobiaceae bacterium | reverse complement strand
GCCAAAGGCGTCCCAGCCCATGGGGTGCAGGACGTTGAAGCCGCGCATGCGCTTGAAGCGGGCGATCACGTCGCCGATGGTATAGACCCGGACATGTCCCATATGGATGCGGCCTGATGGGTAGGGAAACATCTCCAGGACATAGTATTTTTCCCGCTCCGGATCGGCCTTTGCGGCAAAAAGGTTTTCCCGCTCCCAGCGTTCCTGCCATTTGCTTTCTATTTGCTCAGCTTGGTATGGAGACATAGGCTTTGTCTGGCTTCAATATCTGTTATCGGTTCTTCGTGCTTCACTTCTGCGTGGCCAGCGGAAAAAAATTCGAATTTTTCTTCCCTCTTCATCCGGTCCCCGGTTCCCGGTCCTCGGTCATCTGCGCCCTGTCATGAACGATGGCGTCCAGAATACCATTCACAAATCCACCGGATCTTTGGTCCCCGAACTTCTTGGCCAGCTCGATACCTTCGTTCATGGCTACTTTGTCCGGCACATCCTCACGGTATATAAGTTCATATAAGGAGAGGCGCAAAACAGTAAGCTCCACCTTGGCAATCCTTTCCAAACGCCAGTTCTTGCAGTGGGCGGCAATGTTTCTGTCCAGTTCAGGCAAGGCCTCATAAACCCCTTGAATCAGTTCCAGGGCAAAAGCGTCCCCTGGTGTCATTTCCCCCCGATGGTCGGCGATATAATGGTCAAAGGTGCGCAATAAGTGAACGAGGTCGGGTCGGGAATAAAAATGCATCCCGTACAATACCTGGAACGCCTTTTCTCGGCCTTGCCTCCTGGGGCTCTTGTGTTTTTTGGCCATGATCAGAAGCTATTTGAGCTGGCGCAACACTTGGGCTGTCTCCAAGGCAGCCAAGGCGGCCTCCGCACCCTTATTTCCGGCCTTGCTTCCAGCCCGTTCAATAGCTTGCTCCAGGGAATCGGTGGTCAGGATGCCAAAACCCACTGCCTTTCCGCTCTCCAAAGAGACCTGGGCCAGGCCTTTGGAAACCTCGGCAGCCACATACTCGAAATGAGGCGTAGCCCCCCGAATGACCGCACCCAGGCAGATAATGCCGTCCAGATCATCCTTGGCCGCCAATTGCTTGGCCACCACCGGCATGTCAAAGGCCCCCGGGACCCGGACAATACGCAAGTTTTCCCGCTCCCCGCCGTGGCGGAGTATTGCGTCTACCGCCCCACCGACCAGGCGATCGACAATGAAGTCATTAAACCGGCTGGCCACTAAAGCAAACCGGAGCCCTTTGGCCTGCAGGTGTCCTTCAATGGTGGAAATATGGTGCATTATTTGTCTCACTCGTACTTCGATTTAAAAATTGTCAGATTTGCCGGAGGCAAAGCTGACCTCTGACCTCTGACTCTTGATCCTACACTTCGTCAAACGAAGCCAAAAGATGGCCCAGCTTCTCTTTTTTGGCCCGTAAGTAATTGACATTGGTATCGCAGGTAGGCCCTTCCAGGGGAACTCGCTCCACCACTTCCAGTCCATAACCTTCCAAGCCAACGATCTTTTTAGGATTATTGGTCATCAGCCGCATCTGGGAAACACCCAGATCAACCAGAATCTGGGCCCCGATTCCGTAATCCCGTAAATCCGGCTTAAACCCCAGGGTCAGATTGGCTTCCACTGTATCCTGCCCCAGATCCTGGAGGTGGTAGGCCCGGATCTTGTTTCCCAGCCCGATCCCCCGTCCTTCCTGACGCATATACAAAACAACCCCGGTCCCCTCATCCTCGATGACCCGCATGGCCTTCTGCAGCTGGGAACCGCAATCGCAACGCAGGCTGCCAAACACATCCCCGGTCAGGCACTCACTGTGCACCCGGACCAGAACGGGTTCGTCCTCTTTGATCTCCCCTTTGACCAGAGCAATATGGGTGTAATCGTCGATATCCGACTTATAAGCAATGGCCCGAAAGTGGCCGTAACAGGTGGGGAGATCGGCCTTCCCAACGGCCTGGACCAAAGAATCGAACTTGGATCGGTAGCGGATAAGATCTTCTATGGTTGCGATTTTCAGTCCATGTTCCTTTGCAAAAACTTCCAGGTCCGGCATGCGGGCCATGTTCCCGTCGTCGCGCATAATCTCGCAAATGACTGCCGCCGGCTTGAGGCCGGCCAGTTTGCTCAGATCCACGCTGCCCTCGGTCTGTCCGGCCCGGACCAAAACTCCGCCCTTGCGGGCCCGCAGAGGAAAGATATGGCCCGGAGTGGATATGTCTTCTGGCTGCACTCTGTCCTGTACTGCGGTCAAAATGGTGGTGGCCCGATCGTAGGCGGAGATTCCAGTGGTCACTCCTTTGGCCGCCTCAATGGACACGGTAAAGGCAGTCCCAAAACGGGATTCATTTCGTTTGGGCTGTTGGGGCAGCTGGAGTTTGTCCACCCATTCCGGGGCCAGAGACAGGCAAACCAGGCCCCGCCCGTACTTGGCCATGAAATTGATGGCCTCCGGGGTGACCTTTTCCGCAGCAATGGTCAAATCGCCCTCGTTTTCCCGGTCTTCGTCGTCAACCAGGATCAACAATCGGCCTTGTCTGATTTCCTCAATGGCCTCTTCGGCGGTACACTTGCTCATTTTGGGCTCCGCTTTGTTTATACATCATTCGTTTGGAGGTGATAAAAAAATTTATTTCGGTCCAAATCCATGCTGGCGCAAGAAATCCATACTCAAGTCAGGCTTTCCTTTCCGTTCCGAGGCCTGCCAGGGCTGCAGCATTCGCTGTACGTATTTGGCTATCAGATCAACTTCCATGTTCAGTTCTGCCCCCGGACGCCAAGTATCAATGGTTGTTTCTTTCTGAGTGGCTGGAATGATATTGACTTCTAGAAACCCGTGTCCACAGTCATTCACTGTCAGGCTGATTCCATCTAGGGCCACGGAACCCTTGGGGACCACATACTGAGACCACTGATCATCAAAAACCACCCTGTATATATTGGACTGTCCAGCCCCACGCAGGGAGTCCACCCTGGCCAGGCAGTCGACATGGCCGCTGACCAAATGCCCACCCAGACGATCCTGCAGGGAGAGTGCCCTTTCCAGGTTGACCTTGGCCCCGGTTTTCAATAGTCCCAGGTTGGAGTGTTCCAGGGTTTCACCGGAGGCATAGACCCAAAATGATGATGAAGTGAACTCCTCCACGCTCAGACAGACCCCGTTGACCGCGATGCTTTCGCCTAACTGCAGATCAGGCCAGGTTGTTTGCGAAGCGATACGCATCCGTTGCTCCGTTCTGGAACCGGTGATGGTCTGGATTGAGCCCAGAGTTTGGATAAGGCCGGTAAACATAAAACTGCTTATATATAAGGCACTTCAAATAGTTATCAATCCACTCTGGGGCCAAGTGTATCCGCTGGATCTCCGGGACGGTAGACCAGCCAGAGATCCTCACCCACCTGCTCGTGGCTGCAAAGCCGCCAATGCAAAGCCTCATCCATGCTCATTACCTGGCGGCCGGAGAGGACGCTCACCCCGCTTTGGTCTCCCATAACTTTGGGAGCCAACACCAGATGCAGCTCATCCACCAGTTCCCCCTGCATAAGAGCCATGCCCAGCCGGCCACCTCCTTCGCACAAAAGTTCAGTGCATCCTAAGTCCTTATGGATCCTTTGCAGACCAGCCCGCAGATCAAGCCCTCCTTCCTCCAAAGAGGGAAGGCCCCAAACACTCACCCCCAACCGGCCCAGGGCCAGGGCATGGTCCGATGCAGCCTGCTCTTTTGAGGTCAGAAACACAAGCCCTCTGGGGCGGTTTTGCAGCAAGTACAAATCGGAGTCAGGCTGCGGTAGTCCACGGGTTACAACCACGGCCCAGGGTTGTTGCTTCCCTTGAATAAAGCGATTGGTCAGACGCGGGTTGTCGGCATTCATGGTCCGTCCCCCGATGAGAACGGCCTGAGAGTTGGACCGCATGCAGTGCACCCGTTGTCTGGCCACCTCTCCAGTGACCCAAGCCGAATGCCCGGCACGATTGGCGATCCGCCCATCCAGGGTGGAGGCCAACTTCAGGCGTACAAATGGCCTGTGTTCCAGGGCCCAAGCTCTAAAATCGGAGATGAGATCCAGGCAGGCCTGCTCTTCGTCTCCGACCACAACCTGGATTCCGTGCCTTCTCAGCCGCTCTGCCCCCCCTCCGGCCACATCCGGATTGGGATCCAAGACCCCGATAATCACCCGGGGGATGCCAGCGTCTAAAATGGCCTGAGTACAGGGCGGGGTGCGACCCTGATGATTGCAGGGCTCCAGAGTTACCCACAGGGTAAGACCCGTCAAGTCCCATCCCTTCTCTGTGGCCTGGCTTATGGCCTCGGCCTCGGCATGGGGCAAGCCAGGACCCTTGTGCCACCCTACAGCCGCCGTAACCCCTCCTTTGGTCAGCACTGCCCCTACGCAGGGATTGGGGGCGGTTTGACCCTTGGCTTGCAGGGCCAGACGAACGGCATGGAGCATGGGTGAGGTCATATTGGAGGACCGTGTATCAGTTCCATTTACTCTTCCATCTCAAGCAGTTCAAAATCCACACCGGCCTCACCGAGCATGCCTACAGCCAGCTCGTCCGGATAGCCTTGAGCAAAGTATATCTTGGTGAATTGGCAGTTAATGAGCATTTTGGTACAGATAAGACACGGTTGGGTGGTACAGAAAAGCTGTGCCCCCCTGAGGGCGATGCCGTGTACTGCTGCCTGAATGATCACGTTCTGTTCGGCGTGCAGCCCTCGACAAAGCTCATGCCGCTGCCCGGAAGGGATATTCATCATTTCCCGCAGGCAGCCTTGGTCCAGGCAGTGGGCCAAGCCGGAAGGGGCCCCATTATATCCGGTACATAGAATACGCTTGTCCTTGACCGCCACCGCTCCCACCTTGCGCCGCAAACAGGTGGACCTTTCAGCCACCAAAAAAGCGATGCGCATGAAGTACTCCGGCCAGGGCAAGCGTTGATTCATACCTCTCTCCATACCCAGCTTTGCTCTGACCGTTCAGCCCCAACGTAATATTTACCCTTTATATCTCTGGAAAAGAATACAGGCGTTGGTCCCTCCGAAACCGAAGGAATTGCAAAGAACTGTCTGAGCTTGTTCCTGTCTGGAACCCTGGGCCACATAATCCAAATCGCATTCCGGGTCCGGATGTTCCAGATTTATGGTGCCTGGAATGATCCCTTGGTCCAGGGTCATAACGCTGAACACGCTCTCAATGCCCCCGGCCGCACCCAAGGCATGACCGATCATGGACTTGTTGGCGGTGATGCTCAAATTGTAGGCATGGGAGCCAAAGACATTTTTGATGGCCCGGGTCTCACAAAGATCATTCCAGGGGGTGGAGGTGCCATGGGCATTTATGTGTTCCACCTCCCGAACATCCAGCTCAGCCTCTTTGATCGCCGATTGCATAGCCTGAGCCATACCAGCGCCGCTCTCATCCGGAGCAGTGATGTGGTAGGCATCGGCAGAGGCCCCAAATCCCAGGAGTTCGCCATATATGGTTGCCCCTCTTTCTTTGGCATGCTCCAGTTCTTCCAAGAGGAGAAATCCACATCCCTCGGCAATGACAAATCCGTCCCTTTCCTGATCAAAGGGCCTGGAAGCCCTCTCCGGCTCAGCATTACGTTCGGAAAGGGCTCGCATGGCATTAAACCCGGATACGGCCATGGGGGTTATGGTTGATTCCACTCCTCCGCAGATCATGGCCTTGACCCGGCCCAGTTTGATGTCTGAAAAGGCATAGCCAATGCTGTGCACTCCTGAGGCACAGGCCGAGGTGGTGACCAGGTTAGGGCCCTTGGCCTTGGTAAATATGGCAATCTGTCCGGCAGCAATATTGGAAATAAGCTTGGGAATATAAAAGGGGGAAATCCGCGACGGTCCTTTTTTCAACAGCCGGGTATGAAATTCTTCAATGGTCTCCAATCCGCCAAGTCCACACCCAAGAAGAATGCCCACCTCTTTGGAACCGTGCTCTGGGTCAATAACCAGGCCGGCCTGCTCTAAGAGCATACTCGACCCGGCCACTGCAAAATGATTGAACCGGTCCATGCGCTGGATCTGTTTGCGGGGAATGTAACGGCCGGGCTCAAACTGCTTAACTTCCCCGGCTATCTTGGAATTAAACTCCGTACAATCAAAGCGAGTGATGGGGCCGATTCCAGATTTTCCGGCCAGCAAACCCTTCCAGCTGGTTTCCAGGTCATTCCCCAAGGGGGTAATGGCCGACAGGCCTGTGACAACTACTCGTTTTCCGATCATCAAATTGTACTCATAAATTAAGGTTACCAACCATCTGGTTTCTCGATCCCTGCAAGAGAGCCATCACCCAGTGAAAAAGAACAGTTTTCACGAGATGACATGCAGAGCATGATTTCACTGGGTGTCTGCCCTCTTCATTCTGCCACTCGCAGTGTATCCCTCGATCAAACTGGCCGTCTGCGGCCAGCGGCGGGGCTGACTTCTGACCTCTGATCTCCGATCTCCGATCTCTGCCTGCTCTTACGCCGCTTGCCTGCTCTCGATATACTTGATGGCGTCGTTGACCGTCCTTAAATTTTGGGCCTCTTCGTCATCTATCTCCAGCCCGAACTCATCTTCCATGGCCATAATCAACTCGGTCAAATCCAGGGAGTCCGCGCCCAGATCATCCACGAAGTTGGCTTCCGGCACCACCTCGTTCTCAGCTACGTCCAGTTGTTCGGCCACGATATTCTTTATTTTTTCCAGTACAGACATGTTTCCTCCTCAGGCGGTGTTTTGTTGTCTTGGTTCTTACTGATAGAGTCCTCCGTTGACTCCGATAACCTGACCCGTAATATAGCCTGCCCGCTCAGAAGCCAGCCAAGCTACGGTCTCTCCCACATCTTCCGGACGGCCGAACCGTCCCAAGGGAATCCTGGCCAGATAAGCATCCCGAACCCCAGGCTCCAAGGCCTCGGTCATCTCAGTAGCGATGAACCCGGGGGCCACGGCATTGACCGTAATGTTGCGCGGAGCCAGTTCCATGGCCGCAGCCTTGGTCAGCCCGATAAGACCGGCTTTGGATGCGCAGTAGTTGGCCTGACCCGGATTCCCGGACTGGCCGACCACTGAGGAGATGTTCACGATGCGCCCAAAACGTTGCCGGACCATTATCTTAGCCGCTTCTTGCAGACAGGCAAAGGCCCCGTCCAGATTGACCTGCAAGACCTCGCTCCAGTCTGCCGACTTCATACGCAACAGGAGGCCGTCTTTGGTCACCCCGGCGTTATTGACCAGGAGTCCGAGGCTGACTCGACCCTTAATCGATTCCCGAAAAAATGAGGCCACTGCCTCCCGGTCGCTGACATCAAGGGCAAATGCATGGGCCGATCCGCCGCGCTCCGCAATTTGGGCGCAAACCTCATTGGCCTGATTGGGCTGACTGGTATACGTCAAATAGACCTGCCAACCATGCTCGGCCAACACCTCTGCAATGGCCCGGCCGATTCCCCTGGATCCTCCGGTGACAACTGCTGTGAGTCTCTGCTCAGTCATAACAATATTCCTAAAACTGCAAAAGGGTAGCTCCCCAGGTCAACCCGGCCCCGAAGGAGACCAACAGAACCCTGTCCCCCGGTTGGATGCGGCCCAGGGCCGCCGCCTCGCCCAGGGCAATACCCACAGAAGCGGCTGAAGTATTTCCATATCGTTCCACATTCACATAAACTCTGCTCATGGGGCAGGTCAACTTTTTGGCCAGGGCCTCAATGATGCGCATATTGGCCTGATGCGGAATAAACAGATCTATATCCTCAATGCCCAATCCGTTTCTTTGCAAAATCTCCCAGGTCAGCTCGGCCATTCCCCGGACTGCATGGCGGAACAGCTCCCGCCCGTACATCTTGATAAAATAATCTTCGCTCACCGTCTGACCCAAGGTGAAGGGCCGGGCCGAACTCCCTTCCTGCCCAACAGGCAATAGTCCTCCCAGATTCCCGTCGGCACGGAGCAGGGTATCCACGATCCGGGGATGGTTCTCCCCCTGCCCGGAAACTATAGCCGCTCCGGCCCCGTCTCCAAACAAAACGCAGGTGTTGCGGTCTTGAAAATTGACCCTTGAGGTGCAGACTTCACTGCCCACCACCAAGACCGCCGCTTCCGGACGAACAGCAACCAACCCTCTGGCTGTATCCAGACCATAGGTGAAACCGGAACACCCGGCAGCTAAATCCATGGCCATCATGGATTTGCCTGCCCCCAGCTTGCTTTGCAGCAAGCAGGCTGTGGTAGGTTCGCAATAATCGGGGGTAAAGGTGGCCACCAGGATATGTGTCAATTGACCGGCCTGCATTTGGGCATGACCAAGCGCCTTTTGGGCCGCCTGCAAGGCCAAGTCCGAACAGCTCTGACCTTCTTCAGCCATCCGCCGCTCCCTAATTCCGGTCCTGGTGGTAATCCACTCATCAGAGGTCTCCACCATGTCCTCCAACTGGGCATTGGTCAGGACTCTTTCCGGAACATAGTAACCGAAACCTAAGAGATACGATTGAGTATGCATAACATATGTTCAGATGTTCCCGGGCGATTCTGGATATCTGCCCTACGTGTCTGTTCTGTGGTGTATTTGGGGAATGTTTTGGCCATGAGGCAGGTAAGCGAGAATGGGTTGAACCTCAAAAAAACACCCAAAGAACCTTCGATAATCTCAGCCCGTGCAGGCGCAACCCTTGAGAACGTGCCTGGCAGGGAAGCCCGGGTGCTTCCGGTTATGTCTAATCCTCAGGTTCATCGTTTTGATTCGACCCCTTGCCGGACGGTGTATGTAAAATGTGTCTTAAGCGGTGGAAGCGGGAGATTTCCGGGTGGGCCTCCAATCCGCTTCGGATATCGTCATTGGCCCTGTTTTTGATGTAGGTGCCGGCCATCCTCACTGTACTTTGAATAGACCTAATTCCAGCAGATCCGTGGCAAACAAAGGAAACCCCATTTAACCCCAAGAGTGGAGCCCCTCCATATTCCTCATAGTCCAACCGGCGTCGGAAACGCTTCAAAGCCGGCAAGGCCAGAAAAGCTCCCAGCTTGGCCCAAAACCCCCGACCCAACTCCGTGCGCAGCATATTGGAAAAGGCCGAGCCCAGGCCTTCGGACAGCTTGAGAACCACATTGCCTACAAATCCGTCGCAAACAACGATATCCACATCGCCGTGGAACAAATCCCGGCCTTCCACATTGCCCACAAAGTTCATCGATGTTCGGGCCAACAGGCCATAGGCCTCATTGACCTGGACATTCCCTTTGCCTTGCTCTTCTCCGATACTGAGGATTCCGATCTGCGGCTCTTGGGTTTTGAGCACATTGGCGGCCAAGGCCTCGGCCATGATGGCAAACTGGACCAAGTGCCGGGGCTTGGAATCCACATTGGCTCCCACGTCGATAATAACCAGAGGTTTGTTCTCCCGGGGCATGATAGTAGCCAGCCCCGGTCTCTCGATCCCTTTTATACGGCCCAGGGCGAACATGCCGCAGGCCAAGGTGACACCGGTATGCCCGGCACTGACCACTCCGTCCGCTTCCTGTTCTTTGGCCAGCTTAAAGGCCACCTGGATGGAGGTGTCTTTTTTACGGCGCAGGATATGGGACGGCTTATCCGACATCCCAGCCACGTCACCGGCGTGAACAATGTCCACCTCAAGATCGTCCAAATTGTGTTGAGCGAGCTCAGACTCCAAAAGCTCCTGATCCCCGACGAAAAGAAGAGCTATATCCTGGCTTTTGGCGGCCTGAAGAGCTCCTGGGATCATAACCCTGGGACCGAAGTCACCGCCCATGGCGTCAATAGCGATCCTGGGGCGACTATTCTTCTCCATCTCCGGTTCCTACCACCTGCCGCTCGCGATAGGATCCACACGAAGGGCAGATGCGATGGGACAAACGCGGCTGGCCGCAGGCACAGTTTATCACATTGGGAGTGGGGACCCGATGGTGCGACCGGCGCATATTTTTTTTGGATTTCGACGTTTTTTTCTTGGGTACAGCCATATGCGGGCTCCTGTTAAGAATCTTGCGTTGATAAAAAAAGATCCACCCGTTTGTTTAGGTTCTGTCCATTTGCAAACGGCGCAGGACTTCAAGTCGGGGATCTAGAGATGCTTGAACGCAACCACAATCTCCACGGTTGAGATTCATCCCGCACTGGGGACATATACCGTGGCAATCTTCTGCACATAAAGGCTTTACGGGCAGGGCGAGAACAAACTGTTCCCACAAAACCGCAGCCAAATCGAACTCCAGTCCTTGTCGTCCCTGTCTGAAACGATCCGCGTTTTCTTCTTCCTCGTCTTTCCCCTGCAAAGCTTCAAAGACATCAAATCGAGCGTTCACGGTGAAAGACACGTCCTCAGCACACCGGTCGCAGATCAAGGAGATGCGGCCCTGCAACCGCCCTTGCAGCAAAAGACCTTCACCTTGGGGCAGGACCAAAATGTCGGCCTCCAAGGGCTCAATAATGTCCGCTTGGACCTCGAATTCCGCCAAAGGCTCGGACCAGACATGTTGATCAGAAATTGACAACCGACGTCCCTGGGTCGGGCAGTCGGCCAATGAAAACCATACGTGGGCCATGCTTGCCTCGTCAAACGGGTATATTTACGTGCAGCCAGGTCTTGTTGTCAAGACACAAAGGCTTGCCATTTACAGCTCAAACATATATTATATGAGTCTTTGTCCCCAGACGCAAGCCATTGTGGCAAAGTGCGATCGATAAGGGCTTGAAACTGGATGTATTGACTTTCATCTCCAGTTGGGCCGGCCCGGAGTGGGACTTTCAAATTTCAACCCCAAGCCATGCAAAGGAAAGGAGACGCCATATGGCCAAACAATGCTCTGTGTGCGGGAAAAAACCAATGGTCGGTTTCAATATTAGCCATGCCAACAATAAAACCAAGCGCAGGTTCAAGCCCAATTTGCAACGGGTCAAGGCTCAGTTGCCCTCCGGACAGGTCAGGCGGGTCGATGTCTGCACCCGCTGCCTGCGCAGTGGAGAGGTTGTCAAGCCGAGCCTTACTTCCTAGTGCCCACTGGTGGGCGGGGACAGAGTTGCCGGATTGTATGCTCAATCCGGCACGTAGTTTTTTTGGGGCGCTTTGCTCTCTGTGCCAAGCCCCTGCCCACACAGACCCCCACCTACTGGCCCAAGGCCCTTTCCATGCGCCTGAGAACCCGTTCTTTGCCCAACACAGCCATGGTCTCAAACAGTCCAGGGCTGGCCTTCTTTCCAGTAATGGCCACCCGGATGGGCTGGGCCAGGAGTTTGAACTTGATGCCCGTTTCCTCCAAATACTTTTTGATCTCTCCTTCCAGATCGGACTGGGTAAAAGAATCCAGGGATTGCAAGAGGTCCCGCAGAGCCAACAAGTGGCCTCTGATTTCGGAAGAAATGACCTTATCCACCATGTCCGGATCGTAGGCAACATCATCGTCGTTCACGACGAAGACTGCCGCTTGTTCGGCCATTTCAGCCATGGTTGTGGAGCGGGGCTGCAGCAAGGGGATGACCTCCTGCAGATAGTGGGGGTCGGCCCAGGGCAGTCCTTTTTTCTGCAATTGGTCCGCAAGCAGGGGGAGGAGATCCTCAACCGGGCTGTTTTTTATGTGTTGGCTGTTGACCCAATCCAGTTTGTCCGGATTGAAGACGCAGGCCGATTTACCCAAGTTCTGCAAAGAAAACAGATGGATCAGTTCGTCCCGGTCAAAAAGCTCTTGATCACCATGGGACCAACCCAGACGGACCAGGGTATTGAGCAGGGCCTGAGGCAAATAGCCATTTTCCCGGTATTCAAGGACCGACATGGCCCCATGCCGCTTGCTCAGTTTCTTTTTGTCCGGCCCCAAGATCATGGGCACGTGTCCAAAATGGGGAAGATCAAAACCTAAAGCCTGGTAAAGGAGAACCTGCTTGGGCGTATTGCTTAAATGGTCGTCCCCGCGCAGGATATGGGTCATACCCATCAGAGCGTCGTCCACTACCACAGCCAGATTGTAGGTGGGCATGCCGTCCGCCCGGCGAAGGACAAAGTCATCCAGTTCCCGGTTATCTACCCGATTATAGCCCTTTACCAAGTCTTGAAAACCGGTTTCCCCGTGCAAAGGGGCCTTGAGTCTTACCACTCGTCCCGGACCAGGACGAAGACCCAAATCCCGGCAACGACCATTGTATTTGGGTTTTTCACCCTTGGCTCTGGCCTCCTCCCGCATGGCCTCCACCTGCTCGGCAGTGCATTGGCAGTAGTAGGCCTGTTTGGAAGCCAACAGCTCCTCGATATGCTCATTGTAGATGTCCAGACGTTCACTTTGGAAATAGGGGCCCTGGTCCCAGTCCAGGCCCAACCAGCTCATGGCTTCCAAGATTCCGTCGGTCATTTCCTGGGTGGAACGACCGATATCCGTATCCTCAATGCGCAGGACAAAGCTTCCCCCCTGGCTCCTGGCCAACAGCCAATTAAACAACGCAGTCCGGGCCCCCCCGATGTGCAAGTGACCCGTGGGGCTGGGAGGAAACCGAGTGACGACTTTCTTGGTCATGTAGCAATTATCCTTTATTTCATTGTATGCTCACAAAAAAAACAGCCCGGGCCCGGGCTGTTTTTTTAAGTGGCCAACCTCTCATGTCTCACTTCACGGCTTCCACTGCCTTGATCTCCGGGATTTTCTGCTTCATTACCCGCTCAATCCCGTTTTTCAGAGTCATTTGCGACATTGGGCACCCCGCACAAGCCCCTTGCAATCGGACATGAACCACATTGTCCGGGGTGACTTCCACCAGTTCCACATTTCCCCCATCGGCCTGCAACTGGGGCCGAATATCGTTTAATACTGATTCCACTTGCTCTTTCATGGTCTGCTCCGTTGTTTATTTTTTCCGTCCCCAAGATCCTCCCTGGGAGCGTTTTCCTCTTATGGCTCAGGCTATGTTCTTATTATATCGAGACCTTACATAGGAATCGACATGTAAGATAACTTATTGCTTCATGCGAAGTTTCAAGAAAATACTGTATACCCATAGCGGTCCTTATTGACCAACAGACTTTCCAGTAAGGGCCAAATCATGTCCTGGTCCTGGTTGAAATACAACCCTCGCTTTTCCTGCAGGGGTTTTAGTTTAGCATACAGCTCCTCAACCCTGCTCATATCTGCTCCAAGGCATCCTTAATCTCATCCTGCTTAAAACCCACGATGCATTTATCACCAATAAGCAAGGTGGGAAACGACAGATTGGGATTGTTCTTTTTGACCTCATCTATTGCCTGCTGCCGCTCCTCGCCGCTGAGACGATCCACATACGTGCAATCGTAATCAACTCCCTCATCATCCAGATACTTTTTGGCATTCTTGCAGTGCACGCAAGTGCTCAGGGCATAGAGCTTGACATCTTTGTCCATACATCCCTCCTCGGGTTTTGGCCTCTTCCAGGCCTGGGGTGCATTTTGATCTTTTGACTTCCTCTTCACAGTAGTGTCTGTGGGTCGATTGTCAAGGACAAGCTGTCTGCCGGATTGACCGAGGACGAAACCTTACGGGTTGAAGTTCGTTCTCGTTGGTCAGCAGGCCAATACAGGCTATCCCAAAACCATCCTGTCTGCTATCTCCCGCCGGATGACGGCAAATACTTCATCTTCCGGGGCCGTCCCATCCAGGACCTTGATCCGCTCTGTGTCCCCTGCTGCCAACTCCAGATACCCTTCCCGGATACGAGTATGGAAATCCAACGACTCGGCCTCGAATCGGCCCTCGGTCTGGGCAGTCCCCTGCCTTCCATTTCGGGATCTGGCCCGGAATAGGCCGATCTTCGGGGGAACATCCAGGACAAGGGTCAAATCGGGCCTCACCCCATTTACAGCCAATTGATTCAGCCCCAGCACGACCTGGAGGTCAAGCCCCCGGCCGAATCCCTGATAGACAAGGGTGGAATCGGCAAACCTATCAACCAAAACAACAATTTCTCCCTGCAAAGCCGGCTTGATGAT
>CAZUER010000109.1:0-14056 GCA_964619345.1 uncultured Desulfohalobiaceae bacterium | reverse complement strand
CTCCAACCAATTGCACGTCGTTCCTTTGACCGTCACTTTAGAGGGAGACGAATAGGACGGGCTCCAAAAAACAAATAACTGCGCTCCACCCTACCGCCGCCATAAGTTTCCCTGATCTTTTATGGAATCCGCCGGCGGAGTCATGGTTGGTGAAGAATTCTGCGTGGGCGAGCAGGGCAACTCCAACCTGGTGGATCACAGCAACCAAATTAATCCAATGACAAACCAGGAGCCGGCCCAGGCCAGAAAATACGCTTTTCAGCCACCTCCCGAATTCCATGCAGCTTGGCCATGTTCAGCCCATTGAGCACCATTTGGAACAGCTCCGTATCCCGCAGCAGGCCTAAACTCCCGCAGGCAGCAGAGATTTCGTCAAAGACCTGCACCTGGTCCCTGCGGATGCTTTCTGCCCTCATGATCACCGGCACCGGCTCCCCGGAATGGATCATGGGTCCGCTGCTTGGAGTGCTGTGATCGGATGCTATTACTGTGAGTAGCTCTGGGTCCTGAGCCAAAATTGGCATATATGGAGTCAAGGACCGGTCCAGAGCTTCGATAACCTCCCGCTTGGCCCGGCAGTCCTTTCTGTGGGCCGCCTCATCCGGGGCCTTGGTATGCACGTGTATGAAGTCGTACTTCGGCAGAATTCTGGCAGCCAAATCCAGGCGGGCGGTGAAATCCCCTTCCACGTCTTTTTTTTCCTGCACATCATGTCTATCCAGGCCTATGAATTTGGCCAGGCCTTGAAACAGGGCCCCGGAGGCAATGCTCGCCCCTTTCAGACCGGTACGGGACGTAAAGGAGGGGACAGCCCTCATACGCCCGGCCCGCTGGGTGACCAGGGCATTGATTGGAGATAGCCCCCGCTGCCTGCGGGAGATATTTACGTCACAGCGGTCCAGATGATGAAAAATCCGGCCCAAATAGGTCCGAAGGGCCTTGGCCGTTGCCTCGGCCCGAACGCTGAACCCAGCCTCGGTCCAGGCAACAACGTCCGTGGCCTGGGCCATGTCCCGCATGGGGTTGCTGTCCGTTATCCGCGGGCTGGCCTCTCCCCGGAGGACCAGAACTCCAAACAGGCCCTTGGTCCGGTGCAGGCTGATCTCGACTCCCCGATGCTCGAACCAGGCCGATTGATCGAACACGGCCTGGGCCTCGCGCTTTTCCACCTCTTCCGGACTATCACGGCATACAAAAAGCATCCCGTTCCTGTTTTCTGCACTCACAAAATGGGCCAGGACAGCCACCTCGCCCTCAGCCAGCTCAATCCCCGCTCCCAGGGCTTCCAACGGCCCCCGGCCGGGAAACAAAACTTGAGGATAGCCGAAAAGGGCGAAATGGGCATTTTCGCTGGGAAAAGGTTCTCCCAGACGCCCCGGATGATACAGGCCGTTGCCTCCAAGGCGGGCCAAGCGGTCAAGATTGGGAGTATGGGCAGCCTGAAGAGGTGTTTGGCCCCCAAGCTCGGAATATTGCCGATCGCCCAGACCGTCCAGGATGATGAGCAGGCATTTAGTGGGAGGCATATAAAAATAGGTAAATCTCGTACATACGAGAACTTTTAGCTTCTTGTCCCTTCCGCCCGCAGTTTCTCCGGCAGCCCCCAGGACTTGCACAAAAGGGCCGTACTCTCTGGAACCAGATGCTCCCAGGGCTGCCCAGCAGCCATGGCCTGCCGTATACGATTCCCGCTGAGCCCCTTGTTCAGCGGGGTACGCTCCCATAGGACCTTGGTTTGCAGCCCCAGGGAATGAAAATAGTCCAGCTTGCGCCGTCCCCACTCATCGTAAATGGTCAGAAAGAACATAGCCTGCATGGGTACATAGGCCGGATAGTGTTCCGGAAAATTGATGGGCAGAGGCGTGACCGAAAAATCAGCTTCCCCGAGGCCAGCGTCCACCAATGCACATTTGACCAGGAGAAGACGTTCAAAATAGCTCAGGGGATTGGCCAGGGGATCGGAACGTTCCGGGTCTGAATCGTCCTTTGCTGTCAGGCTGGGATCCGGGTTGGTGATCCCCACGACAAGATGCTCGCACTCGGTCTTACCGGCCAGAAGATAGGCCAGATGATCGTTGTGCAAAACCTGGAATCGGCCGTGGATGACCCCGGTGGGCCGGGAAAGCATTTCCTGGGCAAAGCTCATAAGAAACCCCTTGGTTTTGACCTCTATCTATCAGCCCAGATACCTTTGTTGCAAGCTATCAACCACCTATCACTTTCCCCGATACCTCCATGTTTTTTTGATTACAAAAACAAATTGGATTGCCTGGCAATGCGAGTGGTATCTGTACATGGTGTTTCCAGAAAATGAGTAAACTATGCAGATATGGAGGAGACGATGAGTACAGACTATCGCCGGATGTGGACTGAGCTGGGCATGGATCTTGATGCCCACGATGCCCTCCTGGAGGCCCTGAACCAGGGGTATCAAGATATTTACCTAAATCAAAAGAATAGACCCGAAGACATGGGCTATTTCGACTTTGTGATGAGCGAGGTGCACGGATTGCGTATTCAGGAACTGCGCGAAGAGCAGCAGGCCGGACGGAAAATCATCGGCTCCTACTGCGTTTTTGTCCCGGAAGAGATCGTCCTGGCCGGAAACGCAACTCTGGTCGGTCTGTGCTCCGGGGCGGATTTCGCCATGGAGGAGGTGGAAAAGGTCCTGCCCCGGAACACCTGCGCCCTGATCAAGTCATCCTTTGGCTTCAAGCTGAGCAAGGTCTGTCCCTTTCTGGAAGTGCTCAAATAGCTGCTGGATTGATCAAGGATACACGTGTTGTGGGTCTGCCGCAATTCCCAAAAGACCTTTGATGGAAATATCTTCGTCCAAAGCATCCCAATGAATTCCTTTTGGCGAAAGTTCAAAATCATTAAGCTGCTGTGGAGAAGCATTGAGTAATCTGGGAAACCAGGCCAGCGGAACGCCTAAAGTCCGGCCATCGCTGAGCTCAACCCAAAGACGATCTTGATCGATGGTGACTGATTGAGGAGAAATGTTCATTCCATGTTTCCAATAAGTATTCGCGGTTTTTGATGATCAAACGAGCAATTCTTTGGAGTAAAAAAGAACTTTAAACCTTCAAAGCGAAGCACCACAGGCATGCGTATCTCCAGAACTCAACATTCATTCTGTTTATAACTCTAAATTATCCTCAACCCTTCGTCAATTTGAAGTTGATTATGACTATGCGCTGTGCAGGAATAGACATCGGCTCCCGGAGCATTGAGCTGGTGATTGTGGATAATGGCCAGGTTGTGGACCAGGAGCAAGCGGATACCGGGTTTGATCCCTTACGCGGGGTCAAGGCCGTGCTTCAGGACAAAGCGTACGACCGTATCCTGGCTACCGGCTACGGCCGCAACCTGTTCGAGGTCTCCTATGAGACACCCGCAGTGACCGAGATCAAAGCCTATGCCCGCGGGGTCTGGCACTACTTTCCGGGGCAAAAAAGGTGATTCTGGACATCGGGTGTCAGGACAGCAAGGCCATTGCCCTGACTGAGAAAGGGCGGGTCAAGAAGTTCGAGATGAACGACCGCTGTGCAGCCGGGACCGGAAAGTTTCTGGAGATCATGGCCTCGGCCCTTGGGTTTTCTTTGCAGGATTTTGGGGCTGAGGCCTTGCAGGCTGAAAAGTCTCTAAAGGATGTCAAACGGATTGTAGACCTTCTCTCCCAGCCAGCTGTATCCATTGTACCATGTTTTGATCTTCTCCAGAATAGTTTTTATCATGTATATTATTTATTAAGCGACGAACTATTTGTTGATTGAACATCTTGCTTGTACTTTTCCCATCTTTTCTGTTGATAATAGATATGATCTATATATTTCTTAAATGACGCTAGCTCATACTTTGCTCTGTTTTCACTATTCTTTTCAAACAAAATAATCCCATTTTTGAGCACTTTATTCTGAATAATTGGATTTGCATCGTTCATAATGACAATATCAGTTTTTTTCTTTAAGTGCTCATAAAAAAATACACCTATTTTCAGGTCGAGAAGCGGATCATGGGGGTCATGCTGCTTATTGACAAAGACAGCCAGGTCAATATCGCTGTCTGCCTTGTTCGTTTTGGAAGCCCGGGATCCAAAGAGGTACAGAACCTCTATCATGGGAAAGAGTTCCGTGAGCTTGGGGATAAGATGTGTTATCTGTTCCTGATAGTCCATATTATATTAAAGAATGTCCATTACCAGTTTCAAACCCTCATAAACTTCAAGCATTCTGGATTTGGAAAGGCTGCCGATCATTTCCTTCAGGCTAGCTTTATCCACAGTCTTAATCTGGGTCATGTTGATCACAGACCTTTGTGGCATATTTGCCTCATTTTTTTGAAGAATGATATTTCCAGGCAGTTCACCAAATTTCAGTGTTGAAGTTATAGCCACAACAATAACTGTATTTAGTTTGCTGTCATTTAGCAGGTCGTTTTGCAGAACAAGTCCAGGACGTTTGCCCTTTGGCTCTGAGCTTTTTGCCGGCGAAAAATCTATCCAATAGATAGTCCCCTTCCGGATTACCATTCTTGTCCCTTGTCAGTTCCCAACCCTTCCAGCCAATGCGTATATGCAAGCTGTTCTTCTCGTATTGATTGATCTGAAAATACTTGATTGTATTTTTCCTTAATATATCGGTTTTTCTCAGATTCCAGTTTTTCCCTGAGCACGGAAGATATGTATTTGCTCCTGGATAATCCCTCATTTTTGCTTATTTCATCAATAAGGGCGATCAGATCTTTAGGTATGGTAACTGCCACTTTTTGAGTATGCATATGTACTCCCCTTTATGGTATGATACAAAAATATTACCAATAGAGAATACGTGTGTCAAGCAGGTGTGCCTTATGTCGCTGGACCGAAGATCATTCCTGGACGGAACAAGCAACACGCCGCAACAAGAACAGACTTTCTTTAGCTTACATTACCAAACGCTATCCAAAACCTGAGCTTGGATTATAATTTACGATTTGTTTTCCCCCGAAAAAAAGAATATCGTGTGATCAAAATTTGCCTTGATTGAAGGATTACTTTAATATGCTATTTGATCTCCACGTCCACAGCAGCATGTCGCCGTGCAGCAACCTATCCCTGCACGACATTATCCATCAGGCCCCGGAAAAGGGACTGGACGGGGTGTGCATCACTGACCACGATACCATGGCCGCCGGACAGCTACTTGCCGAAGGGGTGCAGGACAACGGCTTGGTGGTGATCATCGGCCAGGAGTATACCACCCGGCAAGGGGACTTTCTTCTCTTCGGCCGGTATGAAAATCTTCCCCTCGGTCTCAGCGCCGAAAAGGTACTGAACCATGTTCGGGCCACCGGCGGAGCGGCTGTAGGCGCCCATCCCTTCCGCAACGGACGCGGTGTTGACCGAGATCTCATCCGCTCCGGGCTGTGCCCCATCATTGAGCAGGAAAACGGCCGAAATACGGCCTGGGAAAACGCTCAAACCCGGACCTGGCTTACGCGCTATCCGCTTATTCCGGTTGCCGGAAGCGATGCCCACAGCCTGGAGGAACTAGGCCGCTTTCCTGTCCGCTTCCCTAAACCGGTTCAGAGCCGTATGGACCTCATTGCGGCCCTCAATTCCGGTCAGGGCATTCCGGATCCTGCCACAGCAGAAAATATCAGCCTGTCATTGGCCTTTTGCGCGTGATGGTAAAAATCATTATGATTCACTGATCCGACTGAAATAAAAAACATCTTTCATAGATGACGGAACTGCAAAAAGTCGGTTTACGTTCGTTTGCGATATAAACTGAAGCTATAGCTCTTTGTTTTTACTGACCTCTGCCGAGGGCAACAACAGCTGTGGGATGCATTGCCACAGGAAATCGTATTTGTTATCCATGATCTTAGGGAGGCTATGGATATGTGAAACTTGAGAGGCCCTTTATGCTCCTCACTGAATATCTTGATCATTATACAGTATCAGATTATGCCCAATGGCCTGGGGATTGGGAATTGATCCAGGGACGGGCTGTGGCCATGACACCATCGCCGGGACTCACCCATCAATTGGTCAGTGGAAACCTGTTTCGACACCTGCATGAGCAGATGGATAATTGCCCGATATGCATGGTGCTTTATGAAACCGATTGGGAAATAGCTCACGACACTGTGGTCAGACCGGATATAATGGTGGTCTGTAACCAAACTGATGAACGTGTCACCAGCCGCCCTGAACTGGTGGCTGAGGTCGTTTCTCAATCTACGGCGCACCGAGATGAGCGGGTCAAATTTTATCTGTATGCGCAAGAAGGTGTTCCGTGGTATGTATTGGTTTATCCGGAATCCCGGAAGGCCAAGATTTATGGCCTGCAAAATGGGCGTTATTCATTGAATACTGATCTAAGCCAAGATGCATGGCTTTTTGCTATTCATGACTGTAGGGGACAGATAGATTTTTCCCGCCTGTGGATCGACTGATCTCTCCTCCAGATCCCGCATGAGCAGCACAGGTACTGCAACATCCTGAAAGGTCATATCTGGAGAGATGTAAAAGGTATTCATGCGAGGCTTTCCTGAACTTGATAATCAATACACTTCTCCAGCTCGGCACTGGATATCTCCCCCTTCTTCAACTCCTGCACCACCCGGCCCTGGCTGAACACGGCTACTGCATCTGCCAGCCTCTCCGCCTGTCCGGGGCTGTGGGAAACCACAACCATGGGATAGGCTCCGGCCAGCTCAAGAAGCAGCTCCTCTATATGCCTGGTGGCTCGAAAATCCAGAGATGCCGTGGGCTCATCCAGAAGCAGAATCTGGGGATTAAGTGCCAAAGTCCGGGCCAGGCAGAGCCGGTTCAAGCTGCGCAGGAATGTGGTCTTGCCCGAGCCGGACCTGCCCAGCAAAACAGTAACTTCCCCCTGAATTGCCTGCAAATCTACCTTATCCAGGGCTTGCTGCCGGCCGAAACCCACTGACAGGGATTGGGCCTGAAGAAAATATGGACAATGTTCTGGCCCAGGGTCAATCCCATACTGGGTCCGATGAGCCGATGCGAAAGGGGAATGGCCTGCACCGCGTTCTGGGTAGAGCGAACTATATAGGGCAGAATCAAAACGGCCATGCATGAAGCCGCCAAAAGCAGGCAAGTATTGGCCTGGGGAACCAAGGTTTTGCGCAGGAAGAGGATGAGGGCAAACCCGAACAGGCCTATGATAATGGATGGTATGCTGGCCAGCTGATTGATCAAAATGCTGCAAACATCTTTGGTCCAACCCTTTGCCATAAGGGCCAGGTACAACCCACACCCCAGGCCCAGGGGCAAAGCGATTCCGGCAGCCAAGAAAACCAAACTCAAAGTTCCCACACATGCCGGCCAGATGCCTTCCCAGACCGGGACTTTCCCCGTCAGGGCCGGCCATGTCGGTGCCTCCCCAAAAAAGAGAGAGGGGCTCAGAGCCGAGCTGCCCTGAACCAGGAGAAATCCGCACAAGCTGCCGATGACCACCAGAGTGACCAAGGCGCAACCCCAGGCGTAGATGATTGCTACCCGATCGTTAATCCGGGACATATGTTTGACTGTATTTTTTCTGGACCCAAAAGACAGAAACATTGACTACAGCGGCTATGGCGAACAAGAGGCACCCGGCCACAAATACGGACCGATAGGCCGGGCTCTGGCTGTCTGTGGCCACCACCAGGGCGATGTGCGCGGTCAAAACCCGGATGGAATCCAGCATGGAATCCGGGGTCTGGGGAGCGTTGCCGGCCAGCATAAGGGCGATCAAGGTATCACCCACAGCCCGGCCGAATCCGAGCAGTCCGGCGGCAAGCAGACCGGGCCAGGCGGCAGGGAATATGACCGAAACCAAGGATTGGACCTTGGACAGGCCCAAGGCCGAGCAGGTCAGAGACAAATCCTGCTGCACCCTGTGCACTGCGCTGAGGCCGATAAGGACCACGGTTGGCAGGACGAGGAAGCTCAAGACGACACTGGCGGCCAGCCAGGAATACCCCGTACCCACGGAAAAGTGATGGCGCAAAAAAGGGACCAGGGTAAAGGCGGCCACAAACCCATACACCACTGTGGGAATTCCAGCCATAAACTGGACCAACCCCTGCATGAAACGTGCGGCCCAGGTCGTCCCAAGGCCGGAGCAAAACAGACACAGGCCGAGCCCCAGGGGATAGGCCACCAGCATGGCCGTGGCGGTCAGGGCCAGGGACCCCTGGATCATGGGCAGGATGCCGTAATGTCCTTGAAAAGGCCGCCAGTCCATGCTCAACAGGGCTTTCCATTCCTGGCCGGAGAATACCGGCCAGGCAAAAGCAATCAAAAAAGCAAACACGGCCAACACCAGGCACATGCTGATGCCGGCCGCGCTGAAAAGGAAAAGACGGCTGAGGTGATTGGCGAAAGGCTTTGTGCGCACCAGAGTCTCAAAAATCATTTCCCCAAGGGAATGAATCCGCTTTCGGAAACAATCGCTCAGTTGACACCAACTTGCATATCCACTATTATAGTGTACACGTTTCTCGTGAAGGAGGTCTCTATGAAAAACGTAACCCTTAGTGCTGACGAACACTTGATCGAATCAGCCCGTGACCGCGCCCGTAGGGAACATACGACATTGAACAACGAATTCCGGCGCTGGCTGCAAAGCTATGTTGGCCAGGAACAAAAAGCTGAACTGGCCCAATCTACGCTGCGTAAATTACGGGGAAAGGTTCGCATTGGTCGTAAGCTGACCCGGGACGAAATGAATGAGCGCTGATCTTTTCCTGGATACCAATCTGTTCATTTATCAGCTTGAATTCTTGAATGAGCAGAAAGGAAGCATTGCTGAAAGCATTATTACTCAAGGTATCGCCAACGGGAATGCGTGTATTAGCTTTCAGGTTATTCAGGAATGCCTGAATACTATCAGGCGTAAGGCTGAGCTTCCACTCGGACAAGCTGAAACGCGTAGGTATCTGGAAGCAGTACTCTTCCCATTGTGGAGCATTATGCCGAGTCAAAAGCTCTATCTTCGGGCTTTAACCATCCAGGATAACCACCATTTCGGTTTTTATGATTCTTTAATTGTCTCTGCCGCCTTAGAGGCTGGTTGTAAGCGGCTGTATAGTGAAGACTTGCAGCACATGCAACGCATAGAGGGTTTGACCATTGAAAATCCTTTCGTGACTGAACAATAAGTCATTGGTATACAAAATGCTTGGAGTGGAGGTTTTTCAGCATACTGAGTATTTTTTAATTTGTGCGCCGGCATAGCCCTGGAAATAGCTCCCGCAGGGTCTGCTGGTCGATGAACTCATGCAGAGGGCGGTCGTCATCCGGGTCATTGATCGGCTCTCTCTCCTCCTCCCCAGCCTCGGGTTCCTCTTGTTGGGCAGGGCAGTGGATGACCTCTACCTGATCCAGATCAGGATCAATGCCCCGGTTGTTCATAACCCATGTGTCACATTCATCGTGGGCTCCCAGGTAAAGGAAAATAAACCGGCCCTCCTTTTTCATGAACACAAGACGAAACCCTCCGCCCAGATCGAACTTGCCCCCTTTGGACAGCCTGGCTTCCCCGTAATGGGTCAGCTTGCTGCCCAGCCACGGAGTTATCTGCTCCTCGGCGGCCACCAGATGGATGATTTTCCAGGCCTGATCAGCCGCGTCCTGAGCTTTGCCCCCGGCCTGGGTCATTTTGTGCAGCTTCTTGTGAAACCGGTCCGGGTCGAAAATGTATGCAGGCATGGTCATTCCATGTTGTGTGCTGCTGTGCATAGCTCAGCCAGAAGTTCTTGCAAGTTAAGCTCGTATTTGGCTGCCACGTCCTGCAAGGTGTCGAACAAAGCATTGCAGCAGACGCATTCCCCGGCCTGATTATCGTATCGGCTGAAGATCTCTTCCGTTCCCCGGTACGTGGAAACGACATCCAGAACGGTCATATCCGGAGTAATTAGAGGAGTATTCATGCGACTTGCACTTAATCTCGATAGTCAAAAATTGTTGGTTCACAGTAGATAGTATACTCAAGCAATCAATTGTTTTTGATCAGCTCATAGGCCTCTGGCAGACAGGGGATGATGTCCATGATCTGGGAAGCAGGCGTGGGATGACTTATTGAGCCGGCCGTCCGGTTTATGCGGGATGCCAGCTCCGCAGCTCTGGGCACTTCCAGGCCGGATTCAATCAGGCTGCTGACCACTCCGGTCAGAGTGTCCCCTGTCCCGCCCACGGCCTCCATGGCCTCATCGGCTGGTGCATCCACAGTGGCCAGAACGCCTGAAGAATCAGCGACATAATCGGTCCGGCCCTTGACCAGAAGATATGCGGCGGCGTTGGAGTGGGCAAAGGCCCGGGTAATCAGGCTGGGAACCTTGTTCTCCTCGGACAGGATGAATCCCCGGGTATAGAAGGGATGGGGGGCCTTTTCATCGGCCAGGAATGCCAGCTCTCCGGCATCCGGAGTGAACAAATCGTATTCCGGACTTTGCCCGCACATCTTGGCCGCATACATAAATCCTGCATCAGCGATGAGCTTGGGACGGGCCTGCAACTCTTGCACTGCCAGAAGGACCCGGCCGTGGCCGTCCACATCCGGCTGCAGGTAATGAAAAACTATGCTGCTTGGTGCATATTCTGCCAGGTGCTCGGCCAAATAGGCATACAGCCTGCGGCTGCCCCTGCCCAGCCCGGTATCCCCGACCAGAAAAGCCAGGGGCGGCTCCTGGCCAAGGGTCTGTAACATGAGACAGGCAGCAGCCAACAGGGCCGGAGTCCCCCGGTTTACATCTATGTCTTTTCCTTCAACCCTCAGCCCGGATGGGCTGATTTCCGCCTGGCCGCAGACCAGGGGAAAATCGTCCTCTGGAACCGTTCCAACTACTGCCAGCATCGGCGCATCATCTCCTCATAGGCCAGATGCAGGGCATACCCGCACAGGGTGTGTCCGATATCCTGGGGTCTGGGAGTCTCCTGCAGGGACTTGCCGATCATCTCCCGGGCCAAATAGGGAACGTCCGGGCACCCGCCGCCGGAGATATTAACAATGATTCCAGATTCCTTGTCCACTGTCAGCTTCATATTCGCCGCCCGAACCATGAGATGCGCGCCGAAATCCTTGACTGCAAACAGATCCACCGGCTGGAGCAGATGATCGGTAACCGGGACGACCTGCATTGCATGCACTCCCCGGTCTCGAAGCAGGCGCTGGATATTCAGCTCCTCGATCAAGGGAAATTCGATGACCAGATCGCATCCGGTCCTGATCTCCGGAGGCGGCCCCATGACCTTAATGGAGAACCCGCTCTCTTTAATCAGTTTTTCAGCCTGGATGACCTCGCTGGTATGGGCAAAGACCAGGATGCCCCGTTCCCAACTGGATCGGTCTTCAAGACCCGATTTTCTTTTGCGCAGGCGATTGAAAAATCCCATTTCCGAAGTTCCTGTGGGTGTATTTATTTGCGGCAAATGCTTAAATGAAACTCTTCACCATCTTCCCGGATGTCTTTTACTTCCCAGCCCTGGGACTGAACAGCCCGGCTGACATTCTCCTTTGAGGCCTGGGTATCAACCAGGACCACCATCTCTCCCTTGTGCATCTCTTTCATTTTTTCCATGGCCATGAGAACTGGTTGGGGGCAGGACAGTCCCCTGGCGTCCACTGTTTCGCTCATTGCATTTTCTCCTTAAGTCAGCTTTCGTCGCATAAAGAATCCAATACCCAGGCAGACGGCCAAACCCAGAAAAACAGCCTGGATTCCGTACGGTCCGACACCTGCCGGGGAGCTGGCCAGCCCGAAGTTGTGGGAAAAGGCAGCGCCCACGATCATGCCCAGGACAAAGACTGCCGCGTCCCCATCTCCTTCCCCGGCCATGAACAGTTGCCTCCCCGGACACCCCCCGGCCAGGGCAAAGGCCAAACCGGCCAAAGTCATACCCAGGAAATTCCAGATATGCTGATTATGAGCCACCGGCTGGTGAACAAACCCTGGATGGAATTGGCCCACAATGGTGTTGACTATAAAGGCGGCTAGAATCAAAGCAATAACTCCGCCCAAAAGATGGGTCTGTTTGAACAGGATCAGATCCCGAAAGGCGCCCATAGTGCAGAACCGGCTGCGCTGGGCGATGAAACCGACTCCAAGGCCGACGACCAGAGAGATGATGAGTGAAGCATGCATGGCCCCGGGCCCTTTCAGGCTGTAAAAGAGGATGCCTGATTTATGCTGATCTTGGAGCTGAGGAAAAATGAGCATCAGGATGAAAAAAAGTATCATAATGCCGGGCAGAAGCAGGCCCACGGCTGGATAGCTCTTGGTTTCCCGGCCCAGGGTGTAGCCGGACTTGAGAAACCTGGTCCCGATAAAGATGCCAAAAACCAGCCCTAGAAGGCCGAGAATGGCATTTCCATCCCCGCCTGCCAGCCGGAGCATGGCCCGCCAAGGGCAACCTAGAAAAACCAGGGCCCCGATCATGGCCCATACGCCCAGGACAAAGCGGACAATGGGCGCAGACCCGGCCCGAGGCCGAAAATCACGAAAGCCGAAAGCAGCAATCAGGGCCCCCAGGACAAACCCGATGATTTCCGGACGCATGTACTGCACCACCGCGGCCCGGTGCATGCCCACAGCGCCAGCGATATCCCGCTCAAAGCAGGCCACGCAGATACCCATGTTTCCCGGATTTCCCCACTTTTGGAGCAGGGCCGCAAAGATGCCGATTACTCCGCCCACGCAAACAATTCCCCATCTGGTAGCCAAAAAGTTCTTCATACCCATCTGCCTTTGCTTCTTTTACGGTTGCCCGCTGTTTGACGTCTTCACTTGCAGCCTGCAGCCATTCGAATTGGGCAGTAGCACAGAAAAAAACAAACAATCCAATGATTTTTTCAAATATAAACCAGTCTTTTATATTACAAAACATAATAGATAATATCACGAACACTCCGACAAATAGATTTTTGGGCGCTTTGGCCCAAAAAATATGTCAGATTTGACGGAGGCAAAGCTGACCCTTGACACTATGAAGCCATTCCCTTTACCCTTTTGGCATATTGGATTTTGATAACAATTTCTGCTGCTCTTTGTGAATAACAGGTCCCCTTGGGGGGATCTTGATGATTGCTGTTCAGGTGCTCGTAACAGAGCTTAATAGGGAACCCTGTGCAAATCAGGGACGGGCCCGCCGCTGTTATCGGGGACAAAAGCCGTATTATGCCACTCTTAAGTGCTTCTTGAGGGGAAGGCTCGGCTGGAGGTTGATCCGAGAGTCAGAAGACCTGCCTGAACATATACGGAGCACACCGCGCGGAGGGTGGGCTGCCTGACGAATCTGTGGATAAAAAAGGGAAATCCCGGATCGATAGCTATCGGTCCGGGATTTTTTTTGACCCCAACAAATGGAGGACGCCATGTATTTGTATTGGAGAATCCAGCAAGACTTGAGTTCATTGGGCGAGTTCATCCAATTTCATGACCCCGCCTTGCGCAATGCCATGCAAAAATGGGTGCGCAAGAATTACTCTCGAATGGTCACAGCCGAATCCTTGCATTTTCGGCATCTGGACTTGCATCAGGAACCTAAAGATGGAGGAACCATATGAGCCGAGAAGCTGCAGAAAGCTACCTGCAAGCCAACAAGGAAACGGCGGATTACTTTCCAGGACAGGAGCATGAAGCGGCAGAGGCCTTCTATATCCAGAATGATCAGATTGCTTATATGGCCGTCCTGTATACGGATGAAAACCGGCGTTGTTATGGAAATGGGTATGCACTGTTCGCCAACGGGGAGAAAGTGAGATTTACCATGGATGGAAATAACGACCCCAATATCCGGGACAAATGCATCCGGGCTTCCCGGCAACTGGCCCAGACCTATCAGGGAACCCTGCACCAGGGGATCATCGACAGCCAGGGCACCTTTTGGCCAGAGCATAATTTCCAGGATCATGGCAATGCACATGGACATGCTCAGTAGGGCATATCGCTATGGACGGGAATAAAGAGCTGAGCTCAAACATTTTGCAGCTGGTATTTGAGCCTCTGTTAACACTACAGCGACACTTAACTCGGGGTAGACAAGCGGCCTGACTTCAGGTAA
>CAZUER010000108.1:0-14090 GCA_964619345.1 uncultured Desulfohalobiaceae bacterium | reverse complement strand
CTCCAGGCGAACGGCCATGGATATGCTCTGGCCGGATCTGGCCTGGTATCTGTTCGTCTTTGCGCCCACCGAGACCGACCGCCTGGGTCATTTTCTGTTCCCGGCCATGGTTGATTCCCGGGATCCTTGGCACGGTCCGGTCATGGACCTGATGGGCAAGTGGGATCTGCTCATCGGGGAATTTCTGGATCGCTATGAAAATCTCCCCGAACCGAAAAGACTCTTGGCTCTGGCCGACCACGGATTCATTGCCCTAGAGACGGAGGTGGACCTCAATGTTTGGTTGCAGAACATGGACTATTTGCGTCTTGCCCGCAGGCCGGAGTACGAGCTGGATGCTTCCTGCATAAGCAATGAGAGCACAGCTCTGGCCCTGGATCCGGGCCGGGTGTATATTCACGACCGAGATCGTTTTGCCAAAGGCCGCGTGCCCGGAGCTCAGGTCAAGGCCCTGCGGGAGGAGATCCGGGCCGGGCTTTTGGAGCTCACTTGGCAGGGCCGGCCGGTCATGACAGAAGTGCACCGGGGCGAGGAGCTCTATCCCGGTTGTGAGCTGGCTATGGTCCCGGATTTGGTTTGCAGTCCCAACCCAGGATTTGATCTCAAAGCCAAATTCGACCGGACTGAGATCTTCGGCTTCTTCGGCCGGCAGGGGATGCACACGGTCGACGATGTCTTTTGCTATGATTCTCTCGGGACAAACATCCAGCGAGTCCGGGATGTGGGAAGAGAGGTTCTGGGATTCTGGGAGAGGCCACAAAAAATTATTTTTTGACCTACGTACTGAAAGGCCCGTAAAAAAACTAAACTTTGTACCCAGGATATTAAGGCCCTGGCCTATGTGACATGTCGCAATGAGAGAACCCTCCCCTGTCCCCTCCCTCCCGCCTGGAAGACAGGCGGCAAGGAGGGGAACCAGCAACAAAGCGGATTGCTCAGAGATACGCCAATATAAAATCGACGTGGCACCAGGATACATATGACAGTGGAAAGAAAATATCGAATCAGTAAACTCATTGTCCAAAAGTATCCGCATATAGCCCTGGCCTACCTCTTTGGCTCCCGGGTGGAAGGCAACATCGGTCCGCAGAGCGATTATGATTTCGGAATCCTCCTGGACCGGGATGCAGACAAGGCAGCGGTCCGCTCCAGCTTGGCCTCGGATTTGGCCAAGCTGTTCCAATCACCGCGGATCGATATCGTGCTTTTGGGTGAAGCCCCAATTGATTTGTCTTTTGCAATTATTTCCCAGGGAGAGATCCTGTATGAAAGGGATGTGGCCACCAGGGTGGATTTTGAAGCCAAGGTCATGGGACTGTATTTCGATTATCTGCCTTTTTTGAGAAGAAGCAGGGATGACATCCTCAAGGAGGACCCCTATGCAGCCAGAGTTCTGCGGTATCGAAAGGCGCTTGGACGAACTCAGAGAACGCTTGATCAGATTAGAGCCGATGAGTCAAAAAAAACGGGCGGATTTTGATGATGATCCCTATCTGCGCGATATAGTGGAACGCAACCTGGAGGTGGCAGCCCAGTGCTGCATAGATATCTGCCACCGCATTATTGCCCTGGAAAAGGCCCAAAAGCCGGCCGATGCCCATGAGGCCATCCTGCGCATGGGGGAACTGAGCGTCCTGGAGCCCCAATTTGCCCAACAGCTGGCCCCGATTGCCGGGTTCCGGAACATCCTGGTCCATGAATATCTGGGACTGGACTGGGATGAGATTTATTCTAACCTTCAGCGATTGGAAGAACTGAAGGAATTTGCGGATGCCATAGCGTTTTGGCTTCAGGGCAGGCAGTGATATAGCAATGAGCCATAAGACCGGAGATCGAAGGGGAGATTTTTAACCCGCAGAATACACGGATTGCACAAAAAGTTATTTCCTCTCAGTTATTTTCCTGAATTCCGCGTGTTCAGTGTGGTGAATTTTCTTTCAGGCTAAACTGCAATCAAACCACAGAGGTCTCGTATACATGCATCTTGATCTTCAGAACAACCTCAATCCAGCCCAACTGGAGGCCGTGACCCATACCCAGGGGCCGCTTCTGGTCATTGCCGGGGCGGGCAGCGGCAAGACCCGGACAGTGGTCTACCGCCTGGCCCACCTGGTGGGCCAGGGCCAACCCCCGGAATCCATCCTCCTGCTCACCTTCACCCGCAAGGCGGCCCAGGAGATGCTCAACCGGGCCAGCCACCTCCTGGGTCAGGGCCTGCACGGAGTGAGCGGGGGGACCTTCCACTCCTTTGCCTATTCGGCCCTGCGCCGCTACGGCCAGGCTCTGGGCCTGCGCCCGGATCTGACCATTCTGGACCGGGGGGATGCTGAAGACATTTTGTCTCAGGTCCGGGAGCGAGAAGGCCTGGCCAAGGGGGACCGTTCCTTTCCCAAGAAGGGTACGGTCATGTCCCTGATCAGCAAGGGCCGGAACAAGGAGCTGGACCTGGAGCATATTGTCCAGAAGGATTCCAGTCATTTTCTGCCTTACGTGGAAGACTTAAAGCTCATCGAACAGGGCTATCACCAGTTCAAGCTGGATTACGGCCTACTGGACTACGACGATCTCTTGTTTTTCTTCGAGCGTCTGCTCACGGAGCGGAGTGATCTGCGCGATTTCCTGAGCATGCGCTACACCCACATCATGGTCGATGAGTATCAGGATACCAACCTGGTTCAGGGCCGGCTGGTCAAGCTCCTGGCCGGAGAGGAAGGAAACATCATGGCTGTGGGCGACGATGCCCAGTCCATCTACTCCTTCCGGGGGGCGACGGTGAGCAATATCCTGGAGTTCACCCGCAGTTTCCCCCAGACCCGGGTGGTCAAGCTGGAACAAAACTACCGTTCCACCCAGCCCATCCTGTCTTTGAGCAACCAGATCCTGGCCGGGGCCCGCCAGAAGTACGAGAAAAGGCTCTTTTCGCAGCACCAGGAGGGACTCAAACCTCAGCTCCTGCGTCCATTGAGCGATCAGTCCCAGGCCGCGGTGGTCATGAACACCATCATGGACCTGACCCGCACGTACGACCTGGGTGATATCGCCGTCCTGTTCCGGGCCGGGTTCCAGTCCTACCCCCTGGAGCTGGCCCTGGCCAAGAGCGGGCTGGATTTTCAAAAATTCGGGGGCATGCGCTTTACCGAGGCCGCGCACATCAAGGATGTGGTGGCTCACCTGCGACTGGCGGCCAACCCCACCGACCTTCCGGCCTGGCAGCGGGCCATGGGTTTGGTGGCCGGGGTAGGGCCCAAGACATGCCAGCGGCTCTACGACCACCTGGTCAATCAGGACTTCCAGGCCCTGGGCAAGGCCTGTGGGGCCAAGCCCGGGCTACAGGAGTCCATGGATATGGTCAACTGGCTGCGGGAGCACAGGTCCGATCCGCCCCAGGATATTGTGGATAAGGTTCGGGAGTACTACCAACCCAAGCTCAAAGAGCGCTATCCAGACGACTATCCCAAACGGGAAAACGGATTGGAGCAGCTGTCCCAGATTGCCTCCGGATATTCGGACCTGGAGCTCTTTTTATCCGATCTGAGCCTGGAAAACCCGGAGCAGTTAAACCGCAGGCAGGTTAAGGAAAACGCCCTGACCCTGTCCACAGTGCATTCGGCCAAGGGCCTGGAGTGGAGCGCGGTCATGGTCATCGACCTGGTGGAGGACCGCTTTCCGTCCAAACACGCCCTGATGGACATGGAGGGTATGGAGGAGGAGCGCCGCCTTTTCTATGTGGCCTGCACCCGGGCCAAGGAGTACCTGGGCCTGTGCATGCCCGAATCTTTGTACAACCGCTTCCAGGGCCGCAGCGAACCGGCCCGGCCCAGCCCCTTCGTGCAGGAGTTCACCGCCGGCTCTTATGAAGAACTGCGGGAGAACTACACCGGGGGCATGATCCGGCCCCAGGAAAAAAAGGCCAGACAAATGGAAACAAATCCAGAGGCCGACAAGCCCAAGCCGGTTTCCGGCCACTGCCGGCATAAGGTCTTTGGTCAGGGCAAGGTCTTAAGCTTCATTCCCCCCAACAAGTACAAGGTCAACTTCCCCGGCTTTGGACTGAAGGTGATCATTGGAGATTATTTGCAGTTTGAGGAGGCTGGATAGAAGTCAGAGGACAGAAGTCAGAGGACAGAGATCAGAGGACAGAGATCAGAGGACAGAAGTCAGAGGACAGAGATTAGAGGACAGAGGTCAGAGGACAGAAGATAGAAGGCAGAAGACAGAGGACAGAGGTCAGCGTCGTCTCTGGCGGACCTGTTATTCGTTATTTGTTATTCGTTAGCACCGACAGCGTCAGTTCGGGTGTAACCAAGGCCTTGAAGAGCCAGGGTGGCACCTGGCGATCCAAGAAGAGCCAGGGTGGCACCTGGCGATCCAAGAAGAGCCAGGCTGGGGCCTGGCGGTTCCGGACGATAAAGCAAGTGCCGCATAAGCTAACTTCTGGTTTCATACGAGAGAACAGATGACAGCGCCGCAGGTGACCACAGATGCCCAGTTTATCGCTCCTGCGGTCTCTTTTGTGGACGCCAGAGCGTCCAATGGGATTCCCACGCAGAGCGTGGGAACGATAAGAGTTTCATTACTGATCAATGCGACAATTTTTTGTCCGTTTTGGGGCAAAAAATTGCCGGAGGCAAAGCTGGACACTGAAAACTCAGTCCTGCAGCCCCTCCACAGTCTTTAAAACCGAACGTCGCAAATGCTCTACCCGCCTCAAGGTATAATGGCTCATGTTGGTGTTGTGCATATCTTTTATGAGCCAAAGCATGCCCAAAAGCTGGCTGTCTTTTCCAATCAGGGGCATCTCCAGCTTCATGGTGCCGGACATGTTCACAATGTTGCTATAGTCCTGTCCGTTTTTGGTCCAGATGAAATGAAGATTTTGCGGGGCGGGGTTGGATTTTTTGAACAGGACCATCTCTCCCAGGTCGAACTCGAATTGCTCAAAAGCAAGAACAGTATTATCCCAAAGAGTTGACAGGTCTGGTGACTCGCATATAGCCAGTTGCAGATTGACGAAGCTACGCCGGTCCTGGGCCAGACCTATTTCATAACCTACATCCCTCATCCAGGTGGAAAAACTGCCGCTCCTAAACTGCCGGAAGTACCCCAGTTTGTACATAAAAAGAGCAAACCCAGAACCAAGGACTAAGAGGATCAGAAGGCCCCGAGCATCACGGAGCTGAACCACGTACAAGGAAAAAATACACAAGACGACAGTTATGCTGTACAAGACCCAGATAGCCTGGTTGGTACTCATGCCTTTGCGCAAAAGGCGGTGATGGACGTGTTCGCTGTCTGGATCAAATATCCTCTTGCCCAGTAAGAACCTGCGGATGGGAGAGACAATGGTATCCAGCATAGGCACACCCAAACCAATGACTGGTATGAGCACAGAAGCTCCCATCTGGCTTTTGAAATCAGCCATGATGGAAAAGGCGGCCATGGCATAACCCAGAAAATAGCTCCCCCCATCGCCCAGGAATACTGTGGCCGGATTGAAGTTGTAGCGTAAAAAACCAAGGCAGCTCCCGGCAATGAGGGCGAACCAGGATGCATTGGCCAAGTCCCCCCGCCAGGCAAGCAAGATGGTCATGGTCGAAGCGGCAAAAAATACTATTCCTCCGGCCAGGCCATCCAGGCCGTCAATGAGGTTGACGGCGTTGATAAACAACAAAAACCAGAATACAGTAAGTCCATAGCTCAACAGAGGGCCAAATTCCCAACCCAACCCAGGCAGATAAAACTGGTCGATGTGTAAGCCGCCGCTGTAGGCCAAGCTGGCGCTGATGATCTGCAAAAAAAGTTTCAGATAGCAGTTCAACTGAGCGAAATCATCAATCAGGCCGGAGGCAAAAGCCACACCTAAGCCAGCTAAAATGAGTATGAACTCCTGGTTGAATTCAAACCATGGCTGGATGAGAGGGGTAAGGGTGACGAGACCTAGGAGGAGGCAAAAGGTTGCACACAGGGCAATGCCGCCTGTTCGAGGCCGGGCTGATTGGTGGATCTTGCGTGTGCCGGGGTAGTCTATGGCCCCACAAATACGACCGATAAAGCTGGCAAGCGGTGTAAGCACTAGGGTGCACAAGAAAGCGGCCATGAACAGGGCTGCTAGTACATCCACGATATATTTCCAAGGTATTAAGTAAAGAAATGGGCAAAGTATTTGGCAATGAAATAATCAGGTAAAATGCCATGCCTGGAAACTCTTAACTATCGCATCATAGCTGGGCTTGTCAATCCATGGCCATTGGTCAAGATAAGGATTGTGAGCATCTGCTGGGGCTGGACAGCTGCCTCTGCGTGGCTTCTTGAAGTCTGGTGACTTTGGAAGGGGAGCTGAATGCTTTCGTTAACTTTATAATGTTGTCCTTTGAAATGATTAAGTGACTCCGGACGTTGTTGCACTGAAAACTTATGTATGATAAGAGATTTTGCTGCTTTTGAGCATGTGCCGGGCGGTAGGTATGTTGTGTGGTGTTTCTTTCTTTTGTGTGCAGACGTGAATTAAGTACTGAGGTGTTCAGGAGTTGTCATTGTCGGTCGAAGTATCAATAATCACTCCCTGTTTTAACAGCGCACAATTTATTGATGCCGCAATAAGGTCTGCTATTTCACAAACATATACAAACTGGGAGATGATTATTGTTGATGACTGCTCCCGGGATGACTCGTTTCGCATTGCCAAAAAATACTCGAATCATGATTCCAGGATTAGTGTCGTCAAGTTCGGAAAAAGATCCGGACCGGCAGCTGCCAGAAACGCGGCTATTGAAAAGGCTGCAGGCCGGTATATAGCTTTTTTAGACAGTGATGACATATGGTTACCAGAAAAACTGGAAAAGCAAATCCATTTGATGCACAGAAACTCTATACCATTCTCATACACTGCATATGAGAAGATCGATGTATCTGGGAGACGTTGTGGAAGATTTGTATATGTTCCTGAGTCTGGTTGCTATAATAACCTATTATCCGGTTGCTTTATAGGATGCTCAACTGCAGTATATGATGTTGATATGGTCGGAAAGCTCTATATGCCCCCCCTCATGCGAGCTCAGGATTATGGATTATGGCTGAATATATTACGATCAGGCCATATTGCCTTGGGCATTAATCAAATTCTTGCTTTATATCGAGAAAGACCGGGGAGTCTTTCCTCTTCAAAGCTCAGAAAAGCGTATTACCAATGGCGAATATACCGTAATTTAGAGAAAATCTCCATGGCCAAGACAGTGAAGCTTTTTTGCCAGTACGGAGTGAAGGGGATACATAAGAAAATGATCTAGACAGCTAGAGGTCAGACATCAGAGGTCAGAAAAAAAACAAAGGGTTATGAATCATAATAGCTTGAAGCTTCAGGCTCTTTTTGCCAATGCACATTGTCCATATCAGCTCAGTGCACAACGCCTATGATCCCCGGATTCGAAGCAAACAGATTCAGAGCGTGGTTGCCCGCGGATGGAAAGCGACCCTGATCACCGGTGATTTACAGGCAAAGTCGGGTGCGGGAATACAGGCCGTACCCATCTGGCCGGGGAACACTCGCCGCTGGCTGCGGATGCTTTTCACCGCTCCCAGAGCCACTTTGCGAGCTGGCAAGGAAAAAGCAGACATCTATCATTTGCACGATCCGGAGCTTTTGCCATGGGCCTTTTTTTTGCGGCTGAAGGGAAAGCCTGTGGTCTACGATATTCATGAAGATTATTTATCATCTGTGAATAAAAAAGATTATCTACCTCGTCTGTCCAGGCCATTATTGTCAGCGATAGCCAGTCTGATCGAGCGAGGGCTCGCTACTGGGTGTTCTCAAATCATAGCTGAAAAATACTATTGCAGGCGTTTTCCCCGGGCAGTATCCATCCTCAATTATCCGGCCCTGTCTCTGCTTGACTGCGGTCCGTCTCTGAGTCCGAAATCCAAGCGGCTGTTGTATACCGGCAATCTGGATGAAAACAGAGGGGCTTTCCAGATGGCTCGGCTGGTCAGGGCCAGGTCTGATTTCACTCTGGTTGCTGCCGGCTACTGCCCTGATCATGTGGCCACGGCCATGCGTCATCAGGCAGGCCCTGCAGCTGCCTGTCTGCAACTTGAAGGTCAAAACCGGTACATGCCATTTCCCGAGATTATGGGGTATTACAGGGCCGGCAATTGGATGGCCGGTCTGGCCCTCTTCCCTGACAGTCCACATTATCGGGAGAAAGAGCTGACCAAGTTTTTTGAATACATGGCCGTGGGATTACCCGTTATCGCCTCTGATTTTCCTGTCTGGCGCAAACTCATACACAACCAGGGCCTGGGCCTGTGTGTGGATCCGGAAAATCCGTCTTCCATAGCCGAGGCCCTGGACTGGATCCATGACCATCCGGACCAGGCCCGGGCCATGGGCCAAAAAGGAAAGGAGCTGGTGGCTGAAAAATACAATTGGGAGCGGGAAGGGCAAAAGTTGCTGGATTTTTACCAGCGGATTGCAGGATGACTTCAAAGCGTGAGACGCTTTGTTGTGTGTTGACGTTCTTACGTGACACCCAAAAGAACCCTCCCCTAACCCCTCCCTCCCGCCTGGAAGACAGGCGGGAGGGAGGGGAATCAGAGGGGAACGGTTTGGTACCGATACCGGACAATGTACATATGATGCGGCATTAGCGCCTTGCCAATTATACGCCGTCCTACGTTGAGAAAGATAAATTTTCTCTTCTGATTCCCCTCCCTGCTGCCGCTTTGGGCAGCAGGGAGGGGCCAGGGGAGGGTTCTTTGTTTATAAGTTTATAAAATTCGAATATCGAAATCCGAAACACATACGTAGGGTAGAAAACAGTGGTTAGACGTCCAAAAGTATCCGCATGTCTTATCTGATGAGTAGATTCAAGCAGCTTGTTAAGTGTATTCCAGGGACTTATCGCCTCTACAGATATTTCAGACAGTCCCATGCCGGCAAGGGTGTGCCCAGATATTACTTGAACAGGGGGCCGCGGCCCAGAATCGATCTGGACAAACTCCAAATGGAGTATGCGCAAAGCCCTCTGGCTCAGGAGCCTGAGTCCTTTGTCCTGTATAGGATAATCGGCAACGATCTGGTGCCCAGGCATTGCAAGGGCCAGTCCCGGGAAAATCTGAGGTTTATTCTGGAAAACGAGCCCGGATTTCCGGGCTGCGAAAAGCGATTTGTGGTGAACAGAATAGTTGATCCTGGGGAAGAAGCAGCAATTATGGCCATGCTGGAAGAGGCGGGCTTCGCCTATCTGCACATCCCCTTCTCCTGTCAGGAATACAAGACCATCCCCTGGGATATCCATGGGGTGCCCAGCGAGTATGCCCCTTACACCCAGCGTTTTGCCTGCCTTGCTCCAGCAGAGCAGGAGCACATAATGATGCGCCTTTGCCGGTATAAAAACAACTATGTCATGCATAACAACGGCGCGCGCAATACAGCTTTGAATGAAGGCAGGTCGCTTGCCAAATGGGTGCTTCCCTTTGACGGAAACTGCTTCATCACAGAAAGAGACTGGGAAGAGATAGTAAGCGCGGTCAGAGCCAGACCGTTTATTCCCTATTTCATAGTCCCTATGGCCAGGGTTACGGACAACACATCGCTATTAGAGCCTGATGCAAGGTTTGAAGCCTTGGAAGAACCTCAGGTGATTTTTCGCTGTGATGCGAACCACAGCTTCAACCCTGAATTTTTCTACGGCCGAAGGCCCAAAGTGGAGCTCCTCTGGCGGCTGGGAGTGCCTGGAAAATGGGATGATTGGTATTTCGAGCCCTGGGATCTGCCCGGACCGGATTACTCGGAGCAGGCCGGCTGCTATGCCTATGCCGGAAGAGTGGCCAGGCTCAATTCCGGTCAAGCTTATTTGGAAGTAAATTCTTCCAAATGTCTAGTGGATCGCGGCCTTGCCAGAAATCAGGCAATTTCGGGCCTTTTGGGGCAGCTTGACGCAGGCATTATATCCTCCCGGGGTTTGGATAGGCCTCTCGTCATTCATCAGTCTATTATTGCTGATGTGGCTGATTCTGCTGCCCAAGACAAGCTCATGGCTGCCATTCACACAGCAGCCCAAGGGGCTTTGGCCAGAGGTCCCTATTCAGTGGTAGACAAATCCACCCTGCCGCCCAGTGGGGATCCGCATGACTACTGGCATCCCGCTCCTTATTATTGGCCAAATCCTTTGACCCCATCAGGCAGACCCTATGTAAGCAGGGATGGACGCAGAGTCCCTGGCACCCGACTATATGAGCCTGAAAGCGACAAATACGACCGCACCCGGCTGCAGCGCCTGTTTGACGACACCCTTATCCTGGCCCTGGCTTGGCACCATTTCGACGATCGTCGATTTGCAGAACATGCCGCCAGCTTAGTGCGTACTTGGTTTTTGAATCCTTCAACCGCAATGAACCCATCCCTTACCTATGCCCAAGTGCGATATGGACACAATAATGACCTGGGCAGCAGCTCTGGAATCATAGAGATGAAGGATCTGTATTACTTCTTGGATGCTGTCAGCCTTCTGCAGGCCTGTGGGCAGCTCTCAGCAGAGGAGGAAAGCAGCCTCAAACAGTGGTTTAGCCGGTATCTGCACTGGCTGCAGACCAGCTCCCAGGGCCAAAAGGAGCGTGCTTCCGCAAACAACCACGGTCTGTATTACGATCTGCAGGTGGCCTCGATCGCTGCCTTCTTGGGCGAGCCCCTGGTCTTACGCGACACCATAAGAGATAGCGGATTTCGTATCCTGCAGCATTTTGAGGCCAATGGATATCAGCCCCAGGAGATGAAACGCACCATGACCGCGCACTACTGCTGCTTTAATCTGCAGGGCTGGATCCATTTGGCTCAGCTGGCAGAAGCTATCGGCGAGGACCTCTGGTCCTTTGAGGGTAAGGATGGGAGGGGTATAAAGGCGGGTATGTATTGGCTTCTTTCTCACCTTGGCCAAAACTGGCCCTATGAGCAGATCGAGTCCTTTGATTATCAGCGCTTCTATCCCATATATTATGTTTGCCGGGCAAAATATGGGATTTGGCCTGAAATTGAGGAAAAAGCAGCAAACGTTCCAGCACCGGAAGACATAAAACCCTTGTTCTATCCCCATGATGGCATTCGGCCTTTCTGGCAGCTGGGCGTACAGAGCTAACAGAAATCACAATGATCCTATTCCGCGAAACCTTAGACTTCATCAGGTGGCTTTTCGGGGTCATTTCTGCCTTTATCCGGGTAAGACCTGGTACCACCATGGCCATAATTCTGATGGCTGCATCCTCCCACATATTTCATCTGCTCGCATTTTTAATGCCCCTGAAGGTGCTTATGCTGGCTGGGTCCTCAGGGGTCCCCTCAAAATTGAGCTTCTTCATCCAGCCCGAGCATAAGACTCTTTGGATCTATATCCTGACAGGAGCATCGATTACCAGTTATTTTGCAATGCTTATTATGGATTCGCTCACAGAAAAGCTCTCCCTGGCCGGAAGCGATCATCTATTAAATGAAACAGAGGCGATCCCCCTTTTTGATAACCAGAAAACTCTGGCCCAGTCTTACTATTCAGGATTCTCCCAGCTCTGTGCAGATCTTTGCTTTGTTGGCACGACCTATCTGGTGGGGCTTTTTATCTACTGGCAATTTTTCAGTTTTTTAATACTATTGCTTATTTTTTTCTTTCTGTTGTCATCCATACTTCTTCGTTCTCCTGAAAAGTCGCTTCCTGGAACGTTATCCCACTATATAAGAGATAATTATAATTCATATTTGGGTGTTCTTTCATCTATATTTTTCCTGTCTGCATTCATATTTTTGCTTTTTCCTTTTCTCTTATATGAAGAAACAAGTATCATTCTCGCAATTGTGGCCTTTATTATTGTCAGGCGTACACTTACAACCATTCGCTCATTCATCAAGAATGCGGTCAAGCTGTCCTCTCAGAAGCATCGGATCAATGCCCTGATCTTCCCCAATGTTCAGCTCTATGAAAAACAAAAGCCGGAAGAGTTTGCATTTTTTGAGCTTTTTAGCAAAGAGGCCAGGCAAAAGCAGGCAAAGGAGGCCTTGGGGCAGGTCCTGCCCTTGGCATCAGCAATTGATGTCCAATGGGAGGACTCCAATATCCCGGGTGTTACCACCTTTGCCCTGGTTGCCCACAACACATCTTCAGATATGAAACAACATTTCAGGCAAAACGTTTTTCCTCCCAAGCAGACCAGGAAACTGGAAAACGAGGATTTTTTGTTTTCATATATCCCCAGGCACCACCTGAAGGCCCCAACCATGGTCACCCTGTATTACGTGGGTCAGTTTCAGTGCCAGGTCCTTGAATATGGCCTGGGTGGAATGCCGGGAAATGATCAATGGCCAGACTTGGAAGATGTTCTGATTGAACATGTATGGTCCTATACTCCTCCGCCGGACCTGATTCGAACCTGCTGTGCATCTGCCCCCATGCTCTATGAGCGGCTCAGCGAAAACATTGTGTCTGCCTTGAAACTAGCTGCAGATACAGATCAGGAGGTTTGGGCTCTGCAAACCTTTATCTCCAGTCTGCCTGCAATCCAGTCCAGGCTGGAAAAGCTGCCTTTGCATATTTACAACCCAGATTTAAAAAAGGACAATATCTTTCTGGGCCAAAACCAGGACCCCTTTATAATGTTTTGGGGAAGGTGGTCCTTGGAGCCTATCGGTGCGGGTATTCCGCCACGTCTATTAAAAGATGGTATTTCAGAGCTCCTGCACAAGGTCTGTCAAAAAAGGAAAGATATCCCCGGGGACTATTCTGAAAAGGACCTTTTCTTGGTAGCTGATTGCTGGGACCTGGAGAATCTTATTAAGAGGAAAAAATTTAAAAGTGCTCTCGTTCTCATAAGCCGGATGATTGGATCAGGTAACGAAGTGTCTAGGCAAACAGGAGAACAAACAGCTTAATAGATGTTTTCAGCTAAAATCCCTGCGCAAAAGCTCATATTTTTTAAAAGGCTGGGGGTACATTTTTAAAAAAAGGCTTTCTTTGCCGCTGAGGCGAGTCCTTTTTTTTAGACCCAGTTGAGCTGATGCATTGGCCGGACCCTTTGTGGCCTGTTTTTCTGCTCTGTCCACATCCTTTAATCCCAGTGGATCAAGAATATATTCATAGAAGTATGGAAAACCTTGTTCTTTATAATCCTCAAGAAAGAAAAGAAAAACATCTTGCGGCCGCTCTTGTTTTATGCGTCGAATTTGGTTCAGGGATCTGACGTACCTGAGCACTACGTTCCAAATTTTTTTGTTTGGCCAGCGGGCCTGAACTGAAAAATAATGTGGCAAAAAAGGACGGATGCAACAAATGTATTTAGGACGAATTGGATATAAAAATGTGCTGTAAAAGTCGAAATATTTTTCATGAAATGGACTTTTATATCCATAGAATATACAGTTTGATTCCTTTTTTTTCCTTTTGCCCTGGGATAGATTGGCCCATGCAGAAAATAGAAAGTCAATTTTGTTGTCTTCCCAATCGTCTACTATATTGCTGCGTTCACTGTTAGAATATTTATTATTACATTTTTGAGCCAGATCAATTATTTTATCCATAATTGATTCAGGTATTTCTCCCTGTAGAGTCACTCCTGGTATGCTGTTTAACACATTGGTTACAAAACGAGTTCCAGAACGTTGTGGCCCGGCCACGATAAGTGGAGTGGCCATGTTGCTCGATGGATGGTACCTCAACTTGTGCTCCTCTCATATGCTTCGTAACTCAATCTCGTCTCTGGTGCCGCGTCATATGTGCAATGTCCTGTATCTGCACAGAATCTCGCTTCCTTTGATTCCTCTCCCGTCTGCCTATCTTCCAGGCGAAAGGGAGGATTTTTCTCCTCTGATTCCCCTCCTTGCCGCCTGTCTTTCAGGCGGGAGGGAGGGTTTTTCTCCTCTGATTCCCCTCCTTGCCGCCTGTCTTTCAGGCGGGAGGGAGGGGCCAGGGGAGGGTTCTTTGTTTACGACACGTGAACTGAGCCAAGGCACGAGCAGTTACGATATGTGTTGAATGTTCAGATGGAAGACTGTTCTCAGGTATCAGCGCCGCCTCTGACCGCAGACGGCCAGTTTGATCGAGGAAGAAACTCAAAGA
>CAZUER010000107.1:0-14147 GCA_964619345.1 uncultured Desulfohalobiaceae bacterium | reverse complement strand
TGGTCTCCAGGACCAGATGATGACCGTTTGTGAGGCGGATGATGAAGTCCGGCCGGTACTTGCGGACCACTCCCCGGTAGACGTACAGGATCTCAAATCCCAGGTGGTCGTTCTTGACCCAGGCCGCCACATTGGGGTTGTGGTCCAGATGAAAGGCCTCTGAGGCCTCCCATGCGCTGTCATAGACGCAGAAGTTGATGTGGCTTTTGCCGGTGTAGGCGCAGGGCTTGGCCGTATACCAGGTCATCATGTCCCCGGTGGAGCGGATGGGGCGGTCCCGATCAAAGACCGGCACCAGCTGGTGGGTATTGTTGAAGCGGATGGCCTCCCAGATATGGTGCATGACCCTGGTCATGTTCAGGGTGATCATCAGCCTGCGCTTTATTGGGTCCTGGTTGAAGGAGTCCGGCTGAATGACCAGCTTGTCCGACGTGATGAACTTCTCCACCAGCTTAACGATCTGGGCCAGGAGGAACTCCTTGTTGCCCTTCCATTCCTTGTGCATCTGGTCATAGACGTCCCTGGCGGTTTCAAAGATGACCTTCTGGGTTCGGTACTCCCGGGCCAGGCCGTCCAGATCAATGTGGGCCACCTTGGTCACATCCGGTTTGCCGTCCACTGTGGGAGCCATTTCAGCCAGCCTGGCTGAATAGGCGGCATTGAGTTCCAGGGGCTTCACCCGGTCCCAATCCAGGCTCAGCCGGGGCGTGTAGGTTCGATCAATGCGGATGATATTGGGCCAGGTTATTTCATAACCCATTTTGTCTGCCCTGGGCTCGACAGCAGTCTTGGGCGGTGGCGGGGGAGGGTCGCTCACATCGGATGACTCGTGGGGCAGAAAGGTGAAGGGCACCCCGAAGATATTTACATATTCCGGATCAAACATCTTGCTTTCAGGGTCGATGTCATAGGATGTCCGCCGCAGGCCCCGGCCCACGACCTGCTCGCACAAAAGCTGGCTGCTGAAGGCCCGCAGGCCCATGATGTGGGTTACGGTCTTGGCGTCCCAGCCCTCGGAAAGCATGCCCACGGAGATGACGTTTTGAATCTGCTCCCCGGGCTGGCCGGGCTGGCCCACGGTGTCCACCTGCCTGCGCAAAAGCTCAGCCTGCTCCTTCTTGGTCAACTTGCGCGCCGATCCGTTCTCGGCTGCTGCCTCCTCTTGGGGATCGATTTCCACTATGGGCTCTTCAGAGGCCTCGGCTGCATCCAGGACCTTGGAGTCTATGTGCAGGGTCTTTTCCGGAGCAGCCAGCTGATCAATGCGGATCTTGTTGTGATCAAAGGCATGCTTGACCCGGGCGGCGGTCTCGGTTCTGTTGGCCACGGTGATCATGACCGGGGGAACGCTGTGCCCCTTGTCCCGCCAGGCCCTGGCTGTTTCCAGCCAGTCGTATCCCAAAAGATAATAGGCATTGGTCACCAGATCGGGCAATGGCCTTTCAGGCTCTGACTTATCGTTCAAAACGTCCTTTACTTCAGAATCCATATAGATGTGATACAGCCTGGAAGCGTAGGTCCTGGCATCAGGCACGGCATCGTCTCGAACCACCACCCTGGGGGTCTTGACCAGGCCGGACTCGATGGCGTCATTTAATCCAAAGTCGCTGACGATCCAGTCAAATAAGGCCTCGTCCGTGCTTTTCTTCCCGGAGGGAGCAAAGGGGGTGGCCGTGAAATCATAGCATTTGAGTATGCCCCGGCTGCGATGAATGCGGTCCAGTCCGCCCACCCATTTGGTGGCTTCTTCGATTTCGTCCTTGCTCACCCCCTTGATTTTCGATTCGGCCGGAATCCTCCAAGCGTGATGGGCCTCGTCGTTAATGACCAGGATGTTGCGGGCAGTGGCCATCTCGCCCAGCACCTCCCGGACGTAGGCCTCATCGCTTTTTGGCCCCCGCTTGTCCACAGTCCGTTTCCTGGCCACCTGTTCAGCGGATTCCCAGTTCAGGGCGTGCCAGTTGCGGATGAGGACCTTTCCCTGCCGCAGCTTGTCCAACAGGGAGGAGGGGACGATACGGAAGACCTGGTAGTAATTGCCGGGCTGGGAAGGATTCAGGACCTGCAGCCGGCTGCGGATGGTCAGGCCCGGAGCGATGACCAATATGTTTTTGGAAAAGCGGGTATCCCGGGGAAAGGTCACCTTGTTCAGGATATGCCAGGCCAGGACCATGGCCATGACCACGGTTTTGCCGGTTCCGGTGGCCATCTTGGCGCATTCCCGGACAAATTCGCCGCCGTCACCGGGTATATCAATACCAACCTGGTCGGCCTGCGGTCCCTCTGCCAGCCAGATCAGAGTCTCCACCGCCTCCAGCTGGCAAAAGAAAAAGCGCCTGGTCTCGAACTCCTCTGCATTGGTCCAGTGCTCCAGAAGCCGTCTGGTAATGGAGGTCACCCCGGGATATCCGCATTCCCGCCAATCCCGGACCCGCTTGCGGATGGTGTTCACCAGGGGGATCTCAATGAACCGGCCCGGATCGTCGAAACGCTGGGAGGTGTCGGAGGCGATGACATAGCCGGCCGGCCGCCTCCCTTCCACCAATGAAAAGGTCCGGTGATCCCGGTTGTACTGCCAATAGACCTTGGGCTGCTCATAGGGATTGTTGACTATCAGGCGGTCGATGCGCTCGTGTTCCATTAGTCAAGCCCTATGATCTTGAAGCTCTCGATTCCCCGGTCGTCGATGATCTTGACCGCCGCCCGCCGGTGCTTGCCTGGCTCAAAGGCAAGGGACTCAGTCCCCAGGTAAGCTTCAATCAGCTCCTGATCGATTTCCGCCTTCAGGTTCCTGGCCAGCCTGGACCATCCATCCTTGGCCCCGGCCATGGGGAAAAAGACCTGCCTGGGGAAAAGGCTCCGCCCGTCGTAATCCGGGTCCAGAAGCCACATGGCGATCTTGTCCTGGCCGCCGGATTCGATGTTTCCGGTCTTGGTGTTGTAGTAGTCGAACCCGTGGACGGAAATCCTGTATTTTCCGGCCTGCTTGCCTTTTCCGGCCTTTTCCACCTGCACATCCGGCTGGCCGATCAGCCAAAAGCTCTCGTTGCTGGCCCGCTTTTTCTTCAGGTCATCGGTTAACAGGTCGGCGCTCATCTGGGCCTTGATCAAAGTCACCCCCGGCCAGTTGATCTCGTCGATATCCTTGGCTGCCTCCGGGTCGAACTGGAAGGCGGCAAAGACAATGATTTTGGGCTTGGGAACCAGGGTTTGGGCCTCTTCAATGGCCAGGTCCACCTGGCGCTGTTCCAGTGGGGCGTGCTCCGGTCCAAAGGAGACAACCACCCGTTCAGGCTGGGCTCCAGGCTGTTCCTCCCGCACAGAATCCGCACCCTGATCATTGGGTCTGGTTTCCCCTTCGGCATGCAGCCACCTTGTTCCGGCCAGGGGCTCAATGCGGGAAAAGGTGATTCTCTGGCCGGCCTTGCCCCGGATGCCGGTCTTTAACAGCTCATCACGCCACTCGCCCTGCCGGGCGGTTTCCCCGGACCGGGCCACAGACTCGTCAGCAGGCTCAGCGGTGTCCTCCTGGATATCATCCAGAGGCTTGACTGTGGGGGAGGGAACCGCTTCGACGGTGAAAGGTCCAGTAACCCGGGCTTTGCTCTTGTCCACATACGGTTGATCGTACAGGGTCTCTTGGGGAGCGTGCCTTTGAATGGCCTCATCGATCTCTTTCTGGCTCATCCCTTCCCTGATCTCAGGGTTGTTGGCTATGGACTTCAAGGTGATGTGGGGCACAGTCTTGTATTCAAACCCGCTGCCCACGCCTTCTGCCGGGCGGGCCAGCTTGTAGTAGTCAAAAGAGGCGGTCATCAGCCGTTGCTTGGCCAGAGTCAAGGCCACCCGGGATGTATCGCAGGTAATCCAGCGCCGCCCCCATTGCTCGGCCACATAGGCGGTGGTGCCGGAACCGCAGGTGGGATCGAAGACAAGATCACCGGGGTCTGTGGTCATGAGGAGGCAGCGTTGTACTACCGAAGTGCCAGTTTGAACTATATACATTTTTTCTTCTGATCTGGTCTGAACACTACCTCCTATATCTGTCCAAATATTGGTTAGACGTTGAACGGGAAAATCATTAAAATATCTTACATAACGCAATTTATCTCCTTTTGTTGGAAATAATCTGTTTGCTAATGCAAGATTATCCATGCCTTCTGGCACAGATGCTTTCCAATGGCTGTTGATCCCGCAATGATAAGTCGTTCCTTGATATTTGTATGTTTGTATCGTTCTTTCACTTGCTCCCTGCGATATCAAGTTGTCAAGATGAAATACTTTAGCTTTATCAGGCAAAGATTCAATACCAAACTTTTCTTGTTTTGTAAGGGGACGTATCTTACCATCAGCAAGTTCAACTTGATCATATTTTGTATTTGTATTACCAATTGGATTGCTTTTATGTTGGTATAATGTTCTATATTTTATATTTGTTTTGTCTTTTGCATACCATACGATATAATCGCCTGATCTACTAAGTGTTGAGGTTTCAAAGCCGCCTGTTGTCATATAAGATATTATTGTAATAAAGTTACTTGCGCCAAACACTTCGTCCATCAGCTCCCTGACGTGATGCAGGTTTTCATCACTAATCTGTACAAAGCAGCTCCCACTTTCATTGAGAAGCTCGCGGGCCAGCAGCAAGCGATCCCGCAGATAGGTCAAGTACGAGTGAATCCCCAGCTCCCAAGTGTCCCGAAAGGCCCGGATCATTTCCGGCTCCTGGGTCAGGTCTTCATCCTTGCCCTCCCTGACGTCCCGCTTGTTCACAAAGGGCTGAAAATTGGAGCCGTACCGAATCCCGTATGGGGGATCGATGTAGACCATCTGCACCTGACCGCCCAGACCTTCTTTCTCCAGCAGGCTGTTCATGACCAGGAGGCTGTCCCCTGCGATCAGCCGGTTGGACCAGTTGTGCTTGTGCTTATAAAACTCTATGGCCTCCCGCATGGGCGGGTTCTCCTGCTGCAGATCGAACAGGGACAGCTGTTTTTCCTTGGGGCCGGTTTTCCTGCGCACAACACTAATGATTGTGCGGGGATCGATGCGCTCGTGGACATGCAGGGAGACGGTGGGCACGTCAAAGGAGGTATGCTCGGCCTTTCCAGCCCAAACCAGCTGGGGATCAAGGTGGGGATCGTAGGAGTAGGTCTTTTTGCCGGTGTCCTTATCCGTATCCGGGGTGACCAGACCCACAGGCGGATTGTTCACCCTGTCTTTATCGTCATGCCGGTAGGAGGCGATGTCCTTGTGATCTTTCCCTGAGGGGTTCTTTGCCATGGAGATGCCTTTTGGCTGCAGTGGAGACAATTTCTTGAAAGATTTTTCGTTCGGGCATTTTCTGCCACCAGAGACCAAAGGTCAATCTTGGAGTATGTTTCATTGTGCGGACTGATAGCCGTATTCTGAAATAACGCCTAGCATCAGCGGCGGCGCGTAACGTCGTCCGATGAATGCTGTTGTTGGGAAATGTCTATCACGGTCGTCAAGAAGCCCTCATAACAAAGTCGGCTCGCCAGTCTCTTAATGCCTCCATGTCCGCCTTCAGTTCATCGGGCGCGGGAGGAGCAACTGGGGCTTCATTCGGCTGCGAGTGTTCGTAGCGGGAATACTTCGCCATCAGGTCATCGAAGAGCTTGCAGTCCTCCGCCCTGATGCGGGCCAGCTTATCCAGCTTGCCTTGCGTGTTCACGGCTCGCCGGAACCGCTGAACAACATCCGCCAGCAGTTCGCACTCGATCATCCGCTCAAGCAGGATGCGGAAATCGCTGCAGATGGCCTTTGCAAGCGGCGCATAGGTCGCCTGTCCCTCCTCGGCATACGCCCTCCGTGCTTTGGCCAGATGCTCGTTCAGAAGGGCATTGAGAGTCTTGTCCGGTTTCTTCGCAAACAGCGGAGTGTCGCCCGGCTCACCTGTGCCCCAGGGCTCGCATCGGACACAAGTCACCTTGGGTTCGCGTCCCTCGCGCTTGCCGTACTCCTGTAAGAGGACCAGCAGAGAAACCCGATGGGTGAACACGATCACTTGCCGACCCGCAGCTAGGCATACCAGCCGTTTTACGACGGCCTCCTCAAAGTTCTGGTCCAACGAAGAGATGGGGTCGTCGAAGACGAATGGTGCGGGCTGCTGCTTTCCGGTCACATCGGCCAGGAAGGCAGCAAGGGATACAATGCGATGCTCGCCCTCGCTCAGCACGTCGGTTGGTGCGCCGAATCTGGCGTTCGCCAGACGCAGTTCGTGAAGAACGTGGCCTCGATCCACTCGCTTCTTCACCAGTTCGACCTTGATCCTTGAAGCTCCAAGAGCTGTCAGTTCATCGCGGAAGCGTTGCACGAACGCCTCCGTGATCAATGCCTCCGCAAGCTCTCCCTTCTTGCGCGAAAGAACGCGCGTATCCGTCAGCCGCTTTGCCTTCTCCAAGCGGTCAACTGCCTGAAGCCTTTCGATTTCCGACTTGACGGCATCGCGCTGTTCGGAGAGCCACTTCCTCGCTTTGAGTTCGCGCAGCTGGCTCTGAAGTTGCGGCCGCGTATCGGATGCCGCGTCTTCCTGGCATTTCTTCGCAGTCTCGGCGTATTCGGTCGCCTTCTTCTTTGCTTCCTGGAGCCATGGGGTGCAATCCGGAGCATCAGGCAAGGCATCTTCCGCTTCGACCTCAAGCAGCTTGGCCTTGCGTTGCCGGAGGGCCTCCACGGAAGCGACCACGGGGGGCATATCCCCTTCGTAGGTCACTCCTGCGGCGTCGCATTGCGTCTTGATTGCTTGATTGGTCGGGATGTCCTCGATAGCGGTCATCGCATCTTCGAGGGCCTTCTCAGCTGCCTTCGCGTCATTCTCAGCCTGCCCTTTGACGAACTCCTCAAAGGATGCGAGGCGCTGCCGTGCATTATCTGACAAGGGTTGATGGCAGAGCACGCATTTGGCATCGGAAGCAAGATGCGGAAATGTCTGGCCAGGATAGGCGTAGCCCTCGGAGTATTGGCGTGCGTGCTCCCACAGGAGCTTCCAAGCTTGCGTTCCGACGCCCTCCAGGGGAGCACCGGAAAATACCTTGGTGGCGGCGGCTTGCGCGGCCTCACGCTTGATGAGCTTGTCCTTCTTAAGCTTCAGGATGCGACGGCAGTTTTCATCAGAAAGCTTTGAAAGATGGTTTTCAATTCCACAGACCATGTCGTCCACATGCTTTTTTTTCGCAAGCAACTCCTTGGCCCGGTCGGTGGGTGCTTTCTCTGCCAGGCGTCTTTCCAATTCGGCAACGGACCTGTCGTTCTCCGCGTCCCATTTCGTGTGCGTTGCAACATCTGCATCGGGAGTCGTCGCGCTCAGGGACGAGTACCATTTGCCCGCCACCGTATCGCCGAACTCCGAAGGCATCTGAGGTTTCTTTGACGAGTGTCTTCCCAGCTTGCTGTCAATGCGTCCCGCGATCTGCTCGCAGACGGCTATCAGGTCGGAAAAGAAGAGCAGCGCGGGCGGTTCATAGGTGACCTCGCTTTCGCTCTCCAGATACGTCCGGCCGCACTCGGTGTCGAAGACGTCCACGGGGCGAAGGTCTTCAACAACGCCGTCGCTGGTACTCCAGGATACCTGTCGCTCCAGGTTATCGATGCTGTACTTGATATCTGCCGACTGCGTAGCCCCACCTTCCACAAAAACGTTCGGATGCAGCGCGCCAGGGTTGCGTGCACCACAAACATGCTTCAGGATGCGGACGTAGCCGGACTTGCCTGAGCCGTTGCCGCCGTACACGATGGCCATATTGTCCGGTCCAAAGTCAAGCGCGATACGGGGTGCAAGCGCATTGATCCCCTCCACGTTGCCAATCGCGCATAGGTGTTGTGCGGACGCATTCTGCGCATGGAAAGCATCGGCAGGGAGGGGCATCGACGGAGCTGGGTTTCCCCCATCAACCTCCTGCAAACACTTGTCGAGAAGCGCATCAACATCCTCCTCCGTTAGACGGCCTTTCGTGGAGAGGCGGTTGGCCGCTTCTTGGAGCCACTTTGGGCGATTTCCGAACCATGTATTGAGGTCGTCCATCACGTTGTTCCTCGATCACGCCATACTGCTTCAGCTATGAGTTCAAGTAAGCCGCTCCGCGGCAGGGTAACCTTTCCCCCATTCCTTTCTTAATCCCCACATATCCAGCAAGTTGCAAGATCTTCCATTTTCGTCATATCTCTCTTGAATTCACCCAAATTCTTATCAGAAGAAATGTTGATCAGTGGGCACCGGGGACCTTGCGAATTGCCTATAGCGGAGTGAAGTTCGGTTATTCTTCATCAATGTCCTCAAGCAGGACTGGCATATCTTTTCATATCTGGGTGCCAAAAAACAAAATGCACTGCCTTGTGTCTTGAACCGAGAAGAAATCAAAGTAGAATCGCCAGTGTCGAAAATCGAGTCGTGACCTTCACCTACAAAAAACACGGCAGCAACCGGATCCGGACCATGTCACTGGATGTTTTGGAGTTCATCCGCAGGTTTCTCCAGCATGTCCTGCCTTCGGGATTTATGAAAGTCCGCCACTACGGCTTCATGCATCCCAGCTGCAAGATCTCGATTCGGGATATCCGGACATTGGTGCAGCAGCAAAGCCAGATAGAAGGACAAGAAACTGAAACCTTCAAGGAGGTCAAAGCCGGACAGCTTTACTGCCCTGATTGTGGAGGTTTATTGGAATTGGTATCGGCCATGATTCCCTTGCGATCCGAATTCTGCGATTCGAGTTGAAGGCAGAGATTCGGCAAAAAAATAAATATTTCTAACTGCCCTCAAAATGGCTGAGAGACGCAGCAGGCAGTGGTGCGTCAAAATACAGAAATCAAAGTTAAAGCTCAGTCAATATGGAAATCTTCACTGTCCAAATAAAGCTAAGATTCGTGAAAATCATTCATTTTCTTTGCTCGCTTTGTCTTTGCTGACAATATCCCTGCCTCATTGAAACACCCTTTTTGAAGCTTTCCCCTTACTCCTTGCAACTCCTCGGGCTTCTTGAACAAAGGATTCAGTCGACCTAAGAAGGTCGACTGAATCTAATTGGTTGGGCTTTTAGTTCCCACTCTTATCGGTTTCCACTCGCTCCACCTGTGTCTTTCCTGCATCGGTGAGCTGCCATGCGGCCTTCGGCCCATGCAGATCAGGCACACGCTCAAGTAGACCTGCATCCCGCAGCTTGTAGAACTCGATCTTGACTAGGTTCTCTGATTTTATGCCCGTGATGTCGCGAGCCTGCTTGTTCGTTATCCTTCCCGCCGTGTTCACGAAGTCCAGGATCGCCTCAGAGGGAGCCGCAAGGGGCGTGTGCGGGAGCACCACCTTAACGTAATTGCCCTCCTCGGATATCTCAGGGTTTCTGAGGCCAAACTCCTTCATTTTCTGAAAGGCCGTGTTAAGACCTTCGCCCATGTCCTTATTGGGTGGCTCTGGATACCGGTTGAGGGTCCGCACTATCTTTGCGTTTCTGGAGAACCGAGCATCAAGGATGTTATCCACGGTCACATAGCCAGGAAGGCGTCCAGGGCTCAGCACCTCGATTCGGTTATCGTATATGAGCACTTGAACGTCATCCGAAATCGAATAATCCCTGTGGATAACCGCATTTACGAGGATTTCCCAAATAGCTTCTGGAGGGTATTTTGCTTTTGTAAGGCCTTCAGGACTCCATATTCGGACTGACTCCATCAGCTCGGTTATTCCGTGGACCGACTGATGTATCAGCCGATGTAGCGGACCCTCAACCGTGATCTGGTCCGCTAAGTGGTCCCGCTCTGGGTCGTCCTCCTTTGTTTCGTAGCGCGTCACCTTGACGGCGCACTTGCGCGGAACAATCGCGCTAGGCGCGGAATGAAACAACAAGGCGGCTGCAACACGCGGTGCCCATGTGCGGTAATCGAGAAGATTCTGATTAAGACAAAATTCCAATGGTTCAGTCTGTGGCGAGTAGCTCCTCAGAAATTCGTCCAGCGGTGGGGACTCGACAATTTGTTCCGGAATAACGTCGTCAAGACGTTGGTCCTCAAAACTTGCGGCTCCCTTTGCAAAAGTTAGCTGGGTGATCTTTTGCGGGTCCCGAACCGGCAGAGACTGCGCTCCGTATCGTTGGTAGACGGTTCCGTCACCAGCTTTGTGAACCTCCGAGCTCTTCTCCACATTCACTCGCAGGCCGTAGCCACGTTCGCCTTCGCACGTAAGAACCTCATACCTAACATCTAAGGCCGGCTGTACCTCAAAAACCGCTTGCAAGTGCCCGTTGAGAGCTTCAAGCGAGTCAGCACCGCACCAAGCCTTGCTGGGGTCAGGCTCATCCTTCTCGTCCGCAATGCCAATGATGAATTCCCCACCATCGGCGTTGGCAAACGCGACCGCTATTTTTTGAACCTTCTTTCCCGAGATGTCTGCCGCCTTCTTGTCGAAGAAGTGGGACTCCTTCTGGTTAGCCAAGCGTATCAGTTCATCGGCCTTTATCATTCTTTCAATCAAATCGCACCTCTTCAGAATCAGTCGAACTGTCGAAGGTCCAGCAACGTGAAACAATATCCTGTTGTCGCAATCACGGGGCGCCAGGCGGTAGCCGCGTCAGAGCGAGGAGCAAGTACGTGGCCCAACGTTCAGCATAACCGGCAGGGAAAAGCTGCATAGCGAAGCGACGCAGTTTTTCCTGTCCGAGTTCATGCTGTGGTTAAAAATCCGCGTTGTGTAATAAAAGCTCGAGCATTAGTAGAGCAGATAAAGAAAAAAGCAGATCATTGCATTTGATCAAATATTCAGTATAAGAAATGCTTTTCTCTGCCCCAGTCCCACCACTTCGATAAGTTATCTTTTTCTTCTTTTTATTGAATCTGACAGAGCCATGATGCGAAGCATTTCTAAAAGAACTATCAAGGCAAGCAGCCAACCTATAAAAAGGTTGTATATCCTTAAAAGGGTTGGCCCTATTTGCCTTATTAATTGTTAAATATTTCTTTAAATCCATTTTTTCAAATTTATCGAATTCTCGCCCATTGGCTATATTATTGTAGCAAGATAATATCGAAAAATTTGACGTGAGATGTTCGTATGTGTTGCCAAAAAACATCTTTGTTTGTTTAAGATCGTTAGAAGACACTCTATAATTTCCTGGCAAATTTGCATTCTGTTTCATGTAAGTGAATAGCTGTGAATATTCAGAGTAGTGCGAAAAGAATTCAGAATATGCATCAAAATAACGTTCCAAATGCTCCTCATAAAGGTTTTCTATATAATATTCTTTAAACTTTTTAACTTCCGTAGGATATTTCATGATAATATTATCTTTTATATACTCAGCTGCGTCATGAAACAGGAATAATTTTTTAGGACTTAATATTCTATAAGAAAATCTAAAAATCCAATCATTTACATTGTCCAAGCCGTCATCGTAACCAAATTTTTCAGAGTTTTTTTTCGTTATGCTCTCTGCCAACTCCTTTTGGTTGTTCAACCTTAGCGACCAAGCTCGTTTAAGATTCTCCCATTCCTCTGATAGGAATAGGCTTCGTTGTATTTCACTCTGAATTCTTTTACTTGGTGGTTTAAAATCACCGTCCAGATCTTTTCTATTATCTGAGACATAATCCATAAATGGGAAAACGAAATCTTCGTGAAGTTTATCTTTATTTATTGCAAAATCAGGATGCAAATTCATTATTACACCTTCTTCGTTCCCCCTTTCACAATTCTCCAACATAATTAATTCTGTGGATATTTTTTCATAATCAATTTCCAACTTGAGCTTAATATCTTCAGAACAGTTTGGGCATTGGAAAGTATGATTTTGTTCATTATTGCGGCCAACACCAATTCTTAACGTAATTGATTGCTCACAAGTTTTACACTTGAGATAGTGTCGTTCGATCATTTACTTAAAGCCCTGATAATGATTTTTCTAATCGCGGCGCTCACCTGCGGAGCGGACGGCAAGCCGGAGGCTTGACGGCCGAGCCGTCAGGTGAAGTGCCTTGTTCCGAGGCGCGCTTCGCGCCGAGGTACAAAGGCACGAACGAAGTGAGCGCCGCGATTCCCCCGGACGCGCGAAGCGTGTCCGGGGGAACAAGTGATTGGAAAGTTTTTTTTCTGACTATTCTCCAATAGAAAGCCCCATCATATTATTGCGATTAATTAAAATATTTTACTAAAATTAATATTGCTCATTTTTCAAAAAAAGATTACATAAAATTTATATAATATCATAAATTGAATGGTAGACAATATTTGGATATAAGTCAATGAAGAATGTCCCAGACCATATTCAAGAAGAGTTTAGGGCAATGCTGAATAGAAAAGGTATCCCTGCAAATCAGCACGTTCATTTTCTCAAGTGGCTCCGATTTTACTTAGATTTTTGTGACAAGTATACTTTTGACTCTTATGATCCCAAGAGCCTGCCTTATTTTATCAAAAAGCTTCAATCAAAGCGTCAGGGGACTTTCCAGCAAGATCAGGCCTCTCAAGCTGTCCATATGTATCTGGCGATAAGTCCTCAAGAAACAAAGGAAACAACAGCAACGTCTTACGAAAATGGATCTGGTGGGCAGGAAGCTGTAGCAAGAGACATAGTCGATAACTCTCCAAATTCAGGCGTTCATGAAGATAAGGGCGATACAGGCTCTTCATTAGCTACGAATTCAGCCCCATCCCCTGTTGATGATCCATGGGGTACTGCCATCCAGTCCTTAATCGAAACCATCAAAGTAAGGCATTACTCGGATAAAACTCTGAAGACGTATACCACATGGGTCTATAAGCTGAGATCATATAGCCAAAAGGATGATCCCCAGACATTGACCACAGCTGATGTCAAATCCTTTTTGACCTTCTTGGCAGTTCAGAAACACATGTCGGCGTCATCCCAAAACCAGGCCTTCAACGCTCTCCTGTTCTTTTTCAGGCATGTGCTGGGCCAAGAGTTTGGTCAAATCGAGGGCGTGGTCCGGGCCAAGCGAAAACCATATATCCCTGTCGTCCTTACCCGCGAGGAGATCGATAAGGTGATCCAGCACATGTCCTCTCCATTTGATCTGGTTGTCCAGCTTTTATACGGATGTGGACTGCGCTTGTTTGAATGCCTGGGTCTGCGGGTCAACGCCTTCAATTTCGATTTCGGAATTTTGACCGTCCACGACGGCAAAGGCAAAAAGGATCGCACTGTACCATTGCCTCAAAAGCTGATGCCCCGATTGAAGAGTCACCTGGAAAAGGTGAAGATGCTGCACGCAAAAGATCTGGAAACCGGCTATGATGGCGTGTTCATGTTCGACCGGATTGAACAGAAATACACAAACAGCGCCAAGGAACTTGTCTGGCAGTGGTTCTTTCCCGGCACCTATCTGACCCATATTCCCGAGACCGGGCAGCGGAAAAGGTATCATCTGCATGAATCCCATGTGCAAAAAGCAATTCGAGACGCAGTGAGGAAAGCGCAAATCCCAAAGCGCGTCACCTCCCACACCTTCCGCCACAGCTTTGCCAGCCACCTTCTCCAAGCCAACTATGACATCCGGACCATCCAGGAGCTTTTGGGGCACAGCGATGTGCGAACCACCATGATCTACACCCACACCATCACAAGCCAAACCAAAAAAGAAGCCAAGAGTCCTCTTGACTTCTGAGAAGCACAAAATGATGGGTGCCGTGATGGAGGGCTTTGTGCCACAAACTCAGCAAAATCAATACGTCCAAAAATTAACCCATGTACAAGATGGTCTAACTTGCTGGCTTACTGGCCGCCCACATCTCACATAAGTACTCATGCCTGCACAATCTCCTTGAATCTATCAGGATATCATATAATGCTTTACAGGTTGAGAACATTCATGTCATAAATAAATTATTTTTCGCCATTCCTGAAATTCAATGAAATGTCAAGTTTCTGTTTCAATTCAACGGATAGCGGAAGGGAAGCAATGGAACCCAGCCTGCGCGAAATGTTGTCCAAGGCTGGGATTACTCAGAAGAAGATCGCGGAAAAAGCCCGGGTCTCTCTGGCCGCAGTGTCCCTCATGGAACCTAATGTTTACTGCTTAGGGTCTTCATAATAATCTTACAATTCTATTTTTCTTCCTATTGGCTTTATAGGTAAGACTTTTATTCTCATAGAAACTTCATCAATTGTTACCAAAGCTCC
>CAZUER010000106.1:2399-14253 GCA_964619345.1 uncultured Desulfohalobiaceae bacterium | reverse complement strand
AGCGCACGATCGGCATCGTCGTCGACGCGGTGCGCGAGGTGCTGCGCGTGTCGGGGTGCAAGGGGATAATGGCCAGCTTGCCCCACATGCCGAGCAAAACCAGGAGAATGGCCCAGAAGGCCATGGGATCTCCGGCCATGACATGGATCTGATCGATCTGGAAAGTACCGGTCTGGGAATAGATGATGGCTACCCCGGCCAGGAAAAACAAAGCCGAGAAGACGCCCCAGATAAAGCACATGGTGGCCACCCAGACCCGTTCATAGTACCCGAAATAGGCCATGAGAAAAAACAGAAAGAGAGTTAATATTTCCAGAAAGAAATACATGAGTACCAGATCGCTGGCAAAGCTGACCCCCATGAAGCCTACGGGAAAAAAGAGAAGCAAGTAGAAGAAACAGGCGAAATAGCCGATTTCCCCCTTGGTTCCCAGGACATGGGGATAGAGGAGTTCAATACGATGGGGAATGTAGGTAATGGAATAAGTGCACAGGGCCAGACAGAGCAGATTGCAGATCAAGGCCACGGCAATGCTCAGGCCATCGGCAATAAGGGTTATGCTGATGTCCGGGCTGTGCAGCAGCCGATAGTTTTCCACAATGGGATTGCCATTATAGACGGAAAACAAAGCTGCCAGCAAAAGGGCGGTCGTATAGACCAGACTGAGAACCGCAACCCAGCCGGATTTTTTTCCCAACTGAAACCGAAAGAGCAAAATGACCAGGGCAATCAGAGTCGGAACCAGGATTGTCTGAAGAAGTAGAGAAGGCATCATGTTCTATCATCCCTATGAGAGAGGCCTGCAAAAACAAGGAGTTCCCGTCGCATTGGTCGGGTCAGCCGCGCAGCGTGATCAGTTTCTCGGCATCAACGCTTTGAAAACGTCTGAAAACAACCAGGAGGATAGCCAAAAGGAGAGTGGCTTCTGCCGCTGCAATGCCCATGACCAGCAGGGCGCCCACTTGGCCCAGCTCATCAGGAGCTGGAGTCAGCTGGGTGGAGGCCATGATGCTTAAGCCGGCACCATTGAGTATGAGCTCTATGCCCAGAACGATTCCTACCAGGGTCCTGCGGTATGCGATGCCAAAAATGCCGATGCCCAGTAAAAATATGGCTACCAAATGATACAAGGTCATCAAACTCATTTCTTCTTCCTCCGTTCAAAGCCCAAGACAACAGCTCCGGCCATGGCCACGGTCAAGAGCAAGGAAATAAGTTCAAAGGGCAGGATATAGGATTCCATGAGAAAGTGTCCCAGTTCACGGACCGCGGTCTCCTCCGGTACCAGGACCGAAGGGGGGGCAGTGCGCAGAGCGGCCGCACCCAAAAAGACGGCTGGAGCCAGGGCAGCCAGCAGGGCAAAAACGAGTGTCCGGCCGGATCTGGGCGGGCTCTCATCGCCTCCGGTCCAGGCATTGGTCAGCATGATGGCGAAAAAGATGAGTACGCTGACCGCTCCCACATAAATAAGGAGTTGCATAAGGCCGATAAACGGAGCGGCCATGAGGAAAAAAAGCCCTGCTACCCCAAACAAGGTCAAGATCAAGCCCACCAGGGCCCGAACCAGACTCTTGGCCAGGACGGTGATAAATCCGCCAGCGCAGATAATAAGTATATGCCCAATAAGTACTGTCCAGGCCAGGTTTTCATAAACCAGGTTGTCCATGTGAAACTCCTTATTGCCCCGTTTGCTCAGCCTGAGATTGGAGTCTGGCTAGGAGATCGAATATAAATTCATCTCTGGAAAATCCGGCCAGATAGACATCTGTGGAAAATCTTAAGGCGTTGGTGGGGCAGCTCTGGACGCAAAGCCCGCACAGAGAGCAATAATTGTAATTGAGAGTGAAGGAAGTAATTTGTGGTGGAGCCTTTTTGGCTTTGGGCTTGTCCCCTGTATCCCCCCCGGAGCCTTCTTTGCCTTCCCCTTCTTTTTTTTCAGGTTTGATCGAGGTCAAAGATATACAGGAGGTGGGGCAGGTCCGAACGCAGGTCATGCAGGCAATGCATTTGGATTGTACCGGGTTCTCCTGGCTGGGGACCAGCTCGATGTGACCGCGGTAACCTTCCAGGGAAGGCACGGTCTTCCGCGGATAATGGACTGTGACCTCAGGCCGGGTGAAGTTGTAGGCGGTCACTTTCAGACCTACCAGCAGACTCCACAGGCCCATGATGGTGTCCTGACACTTTTTGACGATCATAGGGCAATCACCAGTAAGGTTACCAGAAGGTTGAAGACGGCCAGAGGGATCAGCCATTTCCAGCAGATATTGAGGAGCTGGTCAAAGCGGACCCGGGGATAGGTCCATCTGATCCAGATTATGATCAGCAACAGAATATAGACCTTGGCCAGAAACCACCACCATCCCGAGGCCACCGGACCCTGGAATCCGCCCAGAAAGAGGATGGCGGTCACACAACTGGCGATCACCATGTAGGCGTATTCAGCCAGGAAAAACATGCCGAATCCCATGCCGGAATATTCGGTATGGAATCCGGCCGTAAGCTCGCTCTCGGCTTCAGGCAGATCAAAGGGGTTTCGGTTGGTTTCAGCCAATGCGCAGATAAAGAAAATCACAAAAGCCAGAGGCTGATAGACAATGTTCCACTGCCAGGGCCATGCACCTTGTCCGGAGGCGATATCGAACAAGTTGAAAGTCCCGGTCATGAAGATTATAGGCAGGACGGAAAGCAAAAGAGGAATTTCATAGGCTACGGATTGGGAAATATCCCTGGCAGCGCCCAAAAGGGCGTATTTGTTTTGTGAAGACCAGCCGGCAATGCACAGGGCCAGGACATTGACCCCGGTAAAGGCCAGGATCAGGATCAGCCCCACATTGGAGTTGATGATCTGCAGTTTCGGCCCAAAGGGGATGACCAAAAAACAGACCAGGGTCGGGGCGATAGAGATCATGGGGGCCAGCCAGTACAGGATACTGTCCGCCCCTTTGGGGGTGAAGAGCTGCTTGCCCACCAGCTTCAGGCCGTCGGCCACCGGCTGCAGAATGCCCTGGGGTCCTACTTCGTAGGGGCCGGGCCGGCGTTGGATAAACCCGGCCACTTTTCTCTCCAGGTAAACCAGGACCAGGGCGTTTAAGCCAATAAAGGCCATGGTTGCGGCCAGACCCACTGTAATAATGATAAATGGGGTGGGTATTGCATCCATCATCTGTCAATCTCCGGGATAACCAAGTCCAAGCTGCCCAGGATGGACACTGCGTCGGCTAACAAGATACCCTGGGCGATTTCGGAAAACAGGCTCAAGTTGGAAAAGCCTGGAGCGCGCAGCTTGAGGCGGTAAGGTGAATTGCTTCCGTCACTGACCAGATGCATGCCGATTTTGCCCCGTCCCCCTTCTACAGCGAAATACACATCTCCGGCCGGTGGCTTGGGTCTTTTGGGAGCCTTGGGGTGGATGAAATCGCCCTCCGGCAGGCTGTCCAGGGCCTGCTCAATGATCTTGATGCTTTCCTGTATTTCATCCATGCGGACCATATAACGGCCCATGGCATCACAGGTATCATAGGCCGGAATATTGTAGTCGAAGCGGTCATATACAGAATAAGGTTCGGCCCGGCGGGTGTCGTAAGCCTGGCCGGAGCCGCGGAGGACCGGACCGGTGGCTCCGTATTTGCGGCAGGTGTCCAGGGAAATCTCCCCGATTTCCTCCACCCGTTTGCGGAGGATGAAGTTGTCGGTGACCAGGTCCTTGAACATTTTGGCCCGTTCCTTCATTCGGGTGCACTGGGTCCGCGTCTCCTCAATAAAGCGCTGGTCAATGTCCTGGGAGACCCCTCCATAGCGGTAGTAGCAATAGGTGAGTCTGGAGCCGGTGATCCGCTGCAAGATGTCCTGGATCCTTTCCCGGTCGTCAAAGGCGTACATGATGGGGGTGAAGGCTCCCAGGTCCAGGAGGTAGGCTCCCCACCACAGGAGATGGGAACTGATGCGGTTGAGTTCACAGGTAATGACCCGGATGTACTCAGCCCTTTCCGGAATTTCAAGGTCCATGAGGCGCTCCACCGCTCCCACATGGGCCCAGCTCCAGGCCAAAGCGTGCAGATAGTCGGTCCTGGAGGGATTGGGTAAATACTGGGGGTAGGTCATGACCTCGGCCATCTTTTCATGCATGCGATGGATATACCCCAGGACCGGTTCAGCCCGGACGATGTATTCGCCGTCTATTTCCAGCAGGATGCGCAGGACGCCGTGGGTCGAGGGGTGCTGCGGCCCCATGTTTAAGATCAGGGTGTCGTCCCGCTTGGTGGGCTGGAATTTGTGGGCGTAGAAGTCGCCGCTGGTATCGAGTCTCAAATCCGGGTTCATGACTGCGTCCTGCTTTTGGGTTTGGAACAATCGCGGATTTGTTGGCTGAATTCTTCGCTTTCCGGAGAAACCGGGCTGGTATCCCGGTCAGGAAGGAGCTGCTGCAGATCTTTGCGGGCGGAATCTTCCTTTAAAAGGGGAGGAGGGCCTTTGTAATCAGGGTCCAGGAGCAGGGGAAGAAGATTGGGATGTCCGGTAAATTGTATACCGAAAAAATCGAAGCATTCCCGTTCGTGCCAGGCGGCCCCGGGGTAGATATCGTAAATGGAAGACACCTGGGGGTTTTGTCGGTCAAGTATGACCCTGAATCCTACCCGGCCCGGCTGTTCAAAACGGTCAAAGTGATAGACCAGGAGAAAGCCCTCTTCAATGTCCAGGCAAGAGATATCTTCAAGGAAAAAGCCGGATTGATCCAAAAGATGCACAGCGGCCAAAAGGTCCTGCGGGGCCAGGAAGCAGTCAAAATCGTATCCAGAGTATTTGGGGCCACTGCTTTTTTTCTTGGCTGCTTTCTTTTTCTCCCCTCCGGATTTCTCCGGTTGGGTGTTTTGTTCGCTCATTGTACCCTCCAAATCCGCATCTAGACCTTCTACTTGCCTTCCGCGACCTCGGCCTGATCATATGTGGGCCACCACCTGCGACCGGTTATCTTTTTCTGCAGCTGGAACAGTCCTTCCAACAAGCCTTCAGGCCTGGGTGGGCAGCCAGGGACATAGACATCAACAGGAATAATCCGGTCCACGCCTTCCACGATCCCGTACTGGTCTTTAAAGACAAAAGGACCTCCGGATATGGCACAGTTGCCCATGGCAATCACCCATCTGGGGGCGGGCATCTGTTCGTAGAGCCGGGTGACCAGAGGAGCCATTTTGCTGGAAATGGTTCCGGCTACAATCATCAGATCGGCCTGGCGGGGAGAAGGTCTGAAAACTTCGGCCCCAAACCGGGCTGAATCGAATCTGGCCATTCCGAAGCTCATCATTTCAATGGCGCAGCAGGCCAGCCCAAAGGTGATGGGCCACAGAGACATGGCTCGACAGACATCTACGATCTTTTGGACCGGTTCCTGATTGATGATCGGTGCGTCAAGGGTGGTGTCGGCAAAGGGAAAAGTTATATCTTGATCTTCTTGGGCCATGTGAAGACTCCTTTCTTCCAGAAATAGATAACTGAGGCAAAGAGAATGAGGATAAATATCAAAAGCTTGATAAATGCGACCGCATCTGGTCTCTGGGCATAGGAGGTAGCCACCGGAAAGAGGTACAAGACGTCCACGTCAAAGGCCAGGAAGAGAAGGGCGTAAAAATAATAATTGATACCAAATTTGACCCAGGCTGAACCATAAGGAGTCAAGCCGCACTCATAGGGCATTCTCAGATCAGGGGCGCGGCCTTTGGGAGCTAAAAGGTAGGAAAGGAGGAAAGGGACCAGGGCAAACAAGATCATGCCCTGAACAAAGAAGAGGATGATTGCAATATGGAGCCAGGAAACGCTCATGGTCTTCTTTATCCTTCAGAGGTTAGATATTCCCAGAGCTGAAAGCAGGAGCTGTATTCCCTAGAAAGATGCGAGCGCAAACACTGGTTTTTTGCACTCGCCAGAAGTCAGAGATCATTTGAAAAGACGTGGATTGTACGAATACTGTTTTGTCTTCAATGAAGGGCGCATCCTTGACCTATGAAAAATCTCATTTCTTGTCAAGGTATTCTTGGGGTAGGTAAGTTGAAAGGATTGACAGCTCCCGAAGCTTTTCCGGAAGCGGATCTCTAGATAACCTGTCTCTGCCCGCGCTGTTTATAGTAGGTATCGAGCATGGCTTTAAAGGCCGCACCTTCCAGAATTTCTCTTTAAAAATCAACAAACTGCATGCAGTTTAGGGATTTGCCATCTCCCCAAATTTCTGGGGGCAGATCAACCGGCAGGTCTTCTGACTCGTGGATCGCCATACTTTTCATCACCTTTCCTTTTCAGGATCTCACTGAAAAATCACCCATGCCTGGGCTTCCTTTTTGGGATTCTTCTTGAGATCATCTGGTGATATTCCCACTTTTTGGCAAATAGCCACTTTTAATTCATGACCTCTGGCAGCGTTGAACCCACTATCCAGTATCAGTAAATGGACACGGTGCAGCACCGAAACACCTATTGCTAAAAAGAATCAAATTGTATATTATATAAGTAGGTATTTTACATATCTCTGCTTTTTAAGTATCTATCTGAAATTTATATATTTGATATAGTAATTCACGCTATTCTCTTTTTATATGTAGTAAAAAAAGCCAGCAACAATGGAAGGAGAGCTTTCATGATCAGATTTCATATGGTGCTCATTCTGCCTTCACTACTTATAGCCTTGAGTCTGGGTGTTAATATCAGCCCACAGGGAAAGGGCACCTGCCTATGGACAATATCTCTCCACAACAATGCTTGGGCCCAGGATGATGACGCGGCTGACATCCAATGGTTCAAGGAAACCATGAAAATTTCCCCTAAGTATCAAGAACAAGATCATGGCCTGCTGGGAATGTCCTACATACATTTTTTTGTCATGGTCTTTTTGATCCTTTTCTTTATTGGGACCTTTATCAATTCTTACCTCCGCAACAAGCGAACCAAGGATGTCCTTCAAACTCTCCTCAAGGAGGAAAGCAACCATGGTTCATAAAAATACATTTCAGCCAATCGGTGAAATGGGAACATGGAGGAATCGACCGGATTGGATGGTCTGGAGAGGGAAAATGGTTTGATACTCCTCGGTACACTGGTTTCAATGACAGTCATGACCCTTGGAAGGTAATGCATGTTCGACCAAAAGCACATCAGGACCGGGCTGACCTATGCCTTTATAGCCGCATTGTTGGCTGTTGTCCTTTTGCCCCTGCCAGATGTGGGAGGATCTTTCACCGGGCATGTGCTTGGCATCCTGGGAACAGCGATCATGTTTCTGGCTCTCATCTATACATTTCGGAAACGGGTACTGGGCCACAAGGGCAAAAACAACCCGATTTCTCACCATACATTGTGGGGATTGATTGGTCCGACCCTGGTCGTCTTTCATACCGGAGGCGAATTTTCAAGTCTTATTGGCAGCTTGGTCTTTCTTTGCATGGTTATTGTAGTCTTTAGTGGTATAGTCGGAATATATCTGTTCAGAAAAACCAGAAAGACGCTCAACGAGCATAAGCAGGAGCTCTCTCAATTACAAAAAATCTTTTTTGCCAAAAAGAAAGGAGTTTCAAGCTCCAACCTTGAACAATATCTCCAGGCAGAGGATTTTGTGGAAAATATTGATTCTGAATCAATAGGTGCTACGATTGAACCTATAGAAATAAGACACATTAAAGATTTAGAACAACTTGCCGGATTGATTGCAGATACAGAGCATACAATAAAATTCTATTCAACAATAGAGCGCATCTTTTTCAGATGGTCCAGGGCCCATATTGCTTTAGTCTTTTTTCTGTTTGCTTTTCTGGGCAGCCATATTGCAACCATGATCTATTATGGACTTCGCTGGCTATGATCAACAAGTTGATTACCTTATTGATTTTGATCACATCAGTCACTGCCGGGGTATCCCTTTTCTTCTGGGAAGAAGCAGCCAAACCCGGCAATCTGGGATCCCCGCATGCACAGTTCTCCTCCTGCACCATCTGTCATGACCCGTGGCAAGGCGTGGACGAAGCTTCATGCCTGCAGTGTCACTTTTTCAACAACATTCAAGCGATGGAACCAACCATTCGATTTCATGAACAGAGCAAGCATTGTTTGACATGCCATACAGAACATAAAGGTCGAAAGGGTCCAGTATCAGCTATGGACCATACCTTGCTCAACCCAAACCTTTCCTGCGCCAAATGCCATTTTGATCCTCATTCGGGGCTGTTTGGACCGGATTGCAGGGAGTGTCATGGCCTTCGTACCTGGCAGGTAAAAGGTTTCAAGCATCCTTCACAGGATCATAAAGCCTGTAACAGATGCCACGAGCCACCGCAGTCGCATCGCTTCCCGGAGTTCAAACAACGCATCTTGGAGGGTCATGAGCAGGTTTTTTCAGGAGATGGTTCACGAACGATCGATGAGTGCTGGCGTTGCCATCTAACCGACGACTGGCGACCTCTTTTTATGGAACATGGATTATGATTTTCGAATTGTATGTATTTTTTCTGATGGCTCACAACAAAAATACATAATTTAATTTCTATATCAGAGGTGAATACTATGAGTTCCAAAAAGAATAAAAAAAGACATTTCTTACCGTTACTGATCATGATGCTGGCATTTTCTTTAATTGCAGGAATGATAACCTTATCCTGGTCTCAGCATACTCATCATCAATTCCATTGTATATTTTCGGGAACCGCTCAGAATGCTTCTGCAGAAGCATCTTTTCGCTTAGGGACCAATGCAACCCTGCTTGAGTATACTTTAGAGGTGAACAATATCGAGGACATCACCATGGCTCATGTTCATCTCGGTCTGCCTGGGGACATCAATTCTCCCGTAGTTTGGCTTTACCCCCAATCCCCGCCTCCAAAACCAATCCCAGGATCATTCAGCGGAGTTCTTGCAGAAGGGAGCATTACAGCTGAAGATCTCATCGGTCCTTTGCGGGGTGAGCCGCTGTCTGCCCTCCTCGGACACATGCAGAAGGACCATACTTTTGTGAATATTCATACCCAGGATCATCCGCAGGGAGCTATCTGTGGCAAAGTGCAGCTTTTTGATGACGAAAAGCCTGTGCAGGAATAGCCATCAAGTTCTGCTCATACCATGTCAGAAAGAGGAAGCAATGATGAAAAGAAGCACGATTCTTTTGCTCTGTGCTCTGCCGGCATTGGTGGCCATCTTGGTATCGATTTACTCCTGCGCCACAAGCACCAGAATGGACATCACCCCTGGTAAGCAGTTGGTTACCGGTGCAGACTTCGTCGGAAAGCAGACATGCGCCATGTGCCATTCTCAAATAGTCGAGAACTTCAAGAGCACCGTGCATGGTCGACATCAACAACTTCCGGTCATGGATAATAACGGGTTGGATCGGATCTGTGAGAGCTGCCACGGAGCCGGCAGCCTGCATCTTGAAGTGGGTGGGGGGCGTGATGCCAATATCATCGATCCGGGGGAGACCCCAGCCCCCTGTTTCCAATGCCACCAGAATATTCAGGCTCGGGTTGTGCAGCGATACAGTCATCCCATTCGAAAGGGCAAAATGAGCTGCACTGATTGCCATAGTCCACACAGCAAAGACATCTTTTTACCCTCCGGCACCCTGATGGGTGGAAGCAGCCCTGTTTGCAGACAGTGTCACCGGGAAAAGGCGGCTCCCCGCGTGTTTGAACACGAAGCCCTGCGGGAGGGCTGCACCTCGTGCCACAACCCGCACGGCACCATTAATGAAAAGATGCTTGTTCAGCGGGATAACAACCTCTGCCTGCGGTGCCATGGACAGATCTCTTCAGCAGGTTCAATCAATATGGGAGATTTCTCGCACACATCCAGACTTGCTGAGGGAGTATGCTGGAGCTCCGGCTGCCATACAGCTGTGCACGGCTCCAATATCAACCCTCATTTGAGGTATTGAAGGGGGAGAAATCATGAAAAGCCTTTGTATCATCTTTTTCTTGTTGGCCGGGATCATGATGGCTTATCCCCTATTTGCTGAAGAGCTGAAAGTGAGCATATCTCCAAGTGTTAGTACCCTTCAGGTATCAGGTGACGAAAACAAATTCCAGGAGGATTGGTGGAGACAGGATGGCTTGAAAGGAGGTATTGAAAAATTTTCCTTACAAAGCTCATTGAGTGACAAAACTTCACTTCAAGGGAGCGGTCATGCCCATATCGCTGATAAAGACTATGCTGCGGAGCTGGAGCTCCGCAGCGAAAACACAGCCTCTTTTCGGGCCGGTTTTTCCCAGTACAGCAAATACTTTGATGATACCGGCGGCTTCTACAAACCATTTGCTGATTCCTCCTTTGATCTGGATCGGGACCTGGAGCTGGATATCGGCAAGATCTTCCTGGAAGCCAGACTGATCCAGCCCGAGCTGCCCAAGATCCTTCTTGGATACGAGCACAGATTCAAAAAGGGCGAGAAATCTCTGACCGGTTGGGGTGGAGTCACCCAGTCCGGGGTGACCAGAAACATCTTCCCGGCATTCAAAGAGGTGGATGAAACGGTGGATATCTTCAAGGCCGAGGTCGAACACACCATCAATAAAGTCACCCTTCAGGACCGTTTTCGCTATGAGCATTTCCAGAGCGATAACACCCGGTTCGAGGAACAGCGGGACCTGGATGCCGGAACGCGGAAAACCGTACAAGTCGATGATTCTGGTAGTCATAACAGTCTGTTCAACACCTTGCACACCGAGATGAGAATCAGTGAAAAGCTGTATGCCTCCATGGGGTATCTCTACTCCGATCATGAAGGAGACGGAGATTTCAACATGGTCACCACCCCTTTTGCAGACCCTTTTGACAAGAACTGGTCAGCCTCGCAGGTGGATGTGGAGCAGGACTCCCATATCGTCAACATGAATGCCATGGTTGGTCCATACAAGGATATCCAGGTGAGTGGCGGAGTTGAAGGGGAATTAACCGACACTCAGGGAGATACGGATGCTGTCCTGACTGAAATCGGCTTTGGGGGGGATGTGGAGGAACCAAAAGCTCGAATTGCATCCCGAAAGAAGCTGGATGGTCTCAAAGAGACACTGGATGTGAAGTATACAGGATTAACTAAAACCACTCTGTTTGCTGAAGGGGAATGGAGCCAACAGGATATTGATCTCAAGGAACAGGAATTCGAAGACAAGAGCTCAAGTTTTGAACGAATGACCGATTCAGATAGAAGCATCTCGATCTATAAGACTGGCTTCAGCACGTCGCCCTTCAGACGAGTAACTTTTTCGGCCCATTACAGGCGAAACGATACCAGAAACGACTATGACCATAAAGTTGACACCGAGCCTTCGGGGTATTCAGCCTTCATCAAAAAACAGGATATGACTACAAATGAAGTCCAGGCCCGGGTCAGCGTCCAACCCAAGACCTGGCTCCGGACCTCGCTTGAGTATCGCCTGCAGGATACTGAGATAGATACACTCTTCGACAACAGTCCCAGGACAGTTCAGTCAGGCAATTACGACGCCAACATTTACAGCCTGGACATAACCTTGACTCCAATATCCAATCTCTTCCTGACCACAGTGCAATCATACCGGGACATCCGCGGGAAGGCCTTTGACAACGACATTGATGCGATCATTCCTTACGAAGGAGACATTTTTACATCAATCAACTCAATGAGCTACCTTTTCAACGAAAACAACGAACTCAGACTGGAATACATCTACTCCCGGACAGACAGTTTCACCAACAATTCCGAGAATGGGCTTCCCCTGCTTCACGACGACCGCTTGCAAAAGGTGCAAACCAGCCTGTCCCATAAACTCAGTGAGAGCATGAAAGCGAAGTTCACATACGGTTATTATGATTACAATGGAGAGCATAACGATGGAGTTGACGA